>JBEPWR010000296.1:0-2501 GCA_041642335.1 Eubacteriales bacterium | reverse complement strand
ATTTCTTTACCTATCTGGGCAATCATCATATTTGCTGCATCCTTGCTGGTTGATACGATCAAAGCATGGGCCTCTTTGATTTTTGCCTCTTCCAAAACCTCAGCTTCAATGCCGTCTCCTTCAATCATAAACCCGCTGAAGCTTTCATCCAGATTGGAAAAAGCCTTGGGCTCGATATCGATCACAACAATGCTTACACCGAGTTTTGACAATTCATTCGCGAGCCTTGAGCCGATTCTTCCGCATCCCACAATAATTACGTATTCAATCTTTTTTTTCTTCGGCATCGTTATCAACCCCATTTATCCCAAATTTATTCCTTTTTGTGTGTAATTATACTGGGTCGTTCTCTCAAGATTTTGTTCAGCCGGTTCATAAGTGGGATCTAATGCCAATGCGGCCCGATAATGCTTTTGCGCCGTGGTGATTTCTCCTTCAAACTCATATAATGCGCCTAACAGATTATGGACTTCCGGGGCTTCCGTATCCTGGGCAATGGCATCACTTAAATATTCTTTCGCCTTTTGATCGTCCCCTGCCAGGATACATTTTTTTGCGTACTGCAATAAGTCCTCGGTACTTTCCAACTTCTCCGGTTCCAATATTCTTCTTTTTAACACGGCTTCAACCATTTTTCGAATTTCCTCCGGTGCAAAGGGTTTTTTCAAAATATCTATGGCGCCCAGTTTCATGGCTTTAACGGCTTTTTCTATCGTGCTGTTTGCGGTCATCATAATCACACTGGTATCAATTTCATCTTCGCTCATCTTCTCAAGCACTTCCATTCCATCAAGTCCGGGCATTTTCATATCCATAAGAACCAGATCGTAATCCCCTTTTTTCAGTTTCTCATAACCTTCACTACCGTTTAATGCAAAATCCACCTCATATTCTTCAGATGCAAGACCCTCCTTCAAGGACAACCGAACGTTTTTTTCATCATCGACAATTAATATTCTCTTCATTTTTTGACGACTCCTTTTTTGTGTTTGTTAATTCTTCAAGGTTGATTTTTCCCCTGCTCTTTTTTTCGCCCAAACCTTCTTGGAAAAACCCAACGTAGAGTCTTCTTCGATTTTTTGAGTGAGCGCCTGCTGAACAATGGAAGATATGTCCGTGTTCCGGCGTTTAGCGTATCTTCTAAGTAATCGTGCTTCTTTCTCCGTTAAACGTAAGGAAATTTTTCCCATAGGTTATCCGCCCCTTATTTTATTCCCCCCGACTACTGTTTCGAATGCTCTTCCACCAATTGAATTTTCATCCCGTTCGGATCTAAAATATAAATAAACCGTGTGCCGGGTTTCGGCTCGATGGGCCCATAAAGAATGGCTATTTCCTTTCCTTTTAAAAATTCAATGGTCTTATCCAGGGAGTCCACCCGAAAGCCCCAGGAAATATCGGACCCGGCGTCGATGTTTTCTTTGGTCTGATCATAAATCAGTTCGATCTTCGTTTCACCTTCTCCGAGAAAAGCAATTTCCGTATTGGGACCTGCATCAAACCGCTGATTAACTGGAAGCTTGATAATCTCCTCATAAAATTTTACAGACCGGTCCATATTTTTTACATACAGTGTACTCCAACAAAACTCCATTATAACGCCTCCTTTATAGTTGTACTCATTTAGTTAATACCCAAATTTCCTCCATCAACCAGTTTAAATTGTTAATTTATAAATTCGCAGTTCCCCGGGAACAACTTCCCGCCCTTCTCCGTCTAATCATTAAAGCGCTTTGGAACATACTTCGATAAAATAAAAGGAGGAAAAATGATGAAAACCATTAAATTAACCGCTTTAGTACTTATTTTTGTAATGGCCCTGCTTGTACCGACCTTCGCCGAGTCGGATCCCGATGACGTGGTGGAGGAACCGGAGCGACCGGAACTGCAGATCAGTACCGATCTATTTGTCTTTAACCGGGAGATCCAGGAACAGCTGGCAAAAGACGACGTAAAAGTGATTTATACCGAAGCGATTGATGAGGATACCGTAAAGCTTGGGGTCTATCCCGATGAAGCTGCAGCGCGGGAAGTGGTCTTAAATCTTCTGATCCAAAATGAAATCGGGGAGGAAGAAAACTTTGAGCTTGTATTCTCGGAAGAAATCAGTGTTATGCCGATTTCAACCGATGACCCTTCCGACCCTGCACCGGGAGCACCGGATGCTTTAGATCCGAACGAGGCGGTTTCCGATGAAAAGTCCCAATCCCGAATTGATGAATCAAACGGGGCTCAGGATGACTCCGAAGAAGACTTTGTCCGTCCCGATGATGAGGATGCGGAAGTGGGCATTGTCTCCGTGGAAGATTCTGCGGATGAGGGTGAAGGGAATTACGATGTTGGAGAAAATCCTGAAGAAGAGGACACCCCTTATGTCTATCCGATTGCTGCAGTCCTTGGCCTTATCGCGGTAGGCGGTGGAGTTCTGTACTTTAAAAAATAACAGATAAGCAAACTCAAAATGGGGGAGTCAGAAGAGCTATAAATTCAATGCCAAAAGC
>JBEPWR010000295.1:0-2510 GCA_041642335.1 Eubacteriales bacterium | reverse complement strand
CCCACCCTGCTTTGTGATGAGGAAGATGTGATCATTCACTGTAACGAGCTTTGCAATATTCACGGTATGGATACCATTTCCGCCGGAATGACCATTGCCTGGGCTATGGAATGTTACGACGAAGGATTGCTGACAAAAGAGGACCTGGACGGAATTGACCTTACCTGGGGCAACGGCGAAGCCATCGTTGAGATGACGGAGAAAATGGTTCAGGGAGAAGGGGTCGGGAAAATCCTGGCCAACGGATCCGCCTACGCTGCAAAACACTTCGGAAAAGGCGAAAAATACCTTCAGACTGCATCGGGCATCGAGCTGCCTATGCATGATCCGAGGTATGCACCGGGCCTTGCCAGAACCTATCAGTTCGATCCGACTCCGGGACGACACGTGAAAGGGGGCCTTGGCAGTCTGCATATGAAAAACAAGCAGGAAGGGGACAAATACAATTACGAAAATACCGGGGAGAAGGATGTTAAACTCATGGTTCACCGGGAAATTCTAAACACCGCAGGATTTTGTCTGTTCGGTACGGGTGTGACGCCGAGAAAGCTCCACCACCAATTTATCGAAGGCATTACCGGACGATCCTTCAATGATGATATCGCTTATGAAACCGGTCTTAGAATCTATATTCAGCGACATGCCTTTAATCTTCGGGAAGGAATCACTCCGAAGGATATGACCTTAACGCTACGAGCCGTGGGGGAACCGCCTCAGGAAGCCGGTCCGCTGGAGGGCATCACCGTGGATCATCAACAACTCGGCGAGAATTTCTATCAGACCCTCGGCTGGGACATGGAATCCGGAAAACCTCCGAAGAAGCAAATGGAGGATCTGGGCGGACTTGAAAAGGTCATTGAGGATTTATACAAGGAATAAAATTCGAAGGTTATGAAATGGGGTGCACTATGGAGGTACGAGTGAAGTATTTTGGTTTTGAATCCCTTCAGGAAGGCTTTTATGTTACCCTTCCTGAAGAAGCGACTGTGCAGGATTTGTTAGAGAAACTTCAAGAGGACCGCACTGACGAAGAAAAAACCCTAATCAGGGACGCAACCATCATGGTTAATGATGAAAAGGGCCATCCCGATACCCGCCTCTTCGATAAGGACTCCGTCTTAATCCTAATCCCTCTAGGCGGCGGCTAAGCAGCCAAGGGACCACCAGACAGAGGGACGGAGTAATTGTCTGGTTCTTTACATTATCAGCGATAAGAATTGGGAAGCTCTAGAAAGGAAGGGTTTATATGAACTATGAGGCAAACACCCTTAAGGAATATCTTGAGGCATTACCGGAAAAGAGAAGAGAAGCTGTAGAGAAGCTGCGAGAGGTCATCTCATCAAATCTGCCGGAAGGATTTGAAGAGCGCTTTGCCGACGGAATGATCAATTATGTGGTTCCCTTATCCATATATCCAAAAGGATATCATGTAAAGGAAGGGGAGCCGCTACCCTTTATTTCCATTGCCTCACAGAAAAATCATATTGCCCTTTATCATATGGGAATCTATGGCGACAAAGACCTGGAAACCTGGTTCGTTGAGGAGTACAAAAAACAGGTCCCGACGAAGTTGGATATGGGTAAGAGTTGTATTCGCTTTAAGAATCCGGACCGTATTCCCTATGACCTGATTGGAGAGCTATGTACGAAAATTTCGGTGGAGAATTATATAAAGTCCTATGAATCTGCCAGAAAGTAAGTAAATTTACCGGAGGTGAGAATTGAAGAGCAACCAAAAGAACTCTTCAAGGAAGAATATGAATGAAAAAGACCAAGGATTAATTGTGTTTTTAGGAACAAAAGATCTCGAAATCACGCATCGGTTTTATCATGAGGTGATCGGTTTGTCCCTATATAAGGATCAGGGTTTATGCCGCATTTACGCGGTTGAAGGTGGTGGAAAACTGGGTTTTTGTCAGCATATTACAATAATCCATGAAGAAAAAAGCCCGATCATTACGCTGGTCACGGAAGATGTGGATCGGTTATACGAAAAATTGACGGAAAAAGGGTTCACGGTAAAACACCCACCGAAGGAGAATCCCAAGTTCAATATCTACCATTTTTTCATCGAAGACCCGAACGGCTATACTCTAGAGATTCAAAAGTTTCTATAAGTTAAAAAAACAGAAAAAAGACAATGAATACGTCCCGGTGTCTGCTTTTCCATGACTTATTGTACCGATTCCCAATCCCCCTCTAAAAAATCTAGTAGCCGTTCATTGAAATCCTCTACATGGGTTTCCATCGGGGTATGTCCGCTTCCGCTGATGATGGATAATTCCGCATTGGGCAGGATATCTCTTAGGCGCTCTCCCTCTTTCGGGGTTACCCAGGTATCTTCATCACCCCAGAGCAGTAAGGAAGGGATTGCGATATTTTCAACATCGGATTCTTCGAAGCTTGTGGTGGTTGTCAGTAAATCCGACCAAGCCCTGGAGGTACCCGAAACCTGTAGCGGGCGAAGATATCCGCTTAGTTCCGCTTCCTGTACATTCTGGCCGTAAGCG
>JBEPWR010000294.1:0-2518 GCA_041642335.1 Eubacteriales bacterium | reverse complement strand
TCGGTTACGTAATAGCCGCTTTCCAGCTGGACAATCCCGATACCCACTTCCGTAAAGCCGTCATGCATACGGTTTTCCCGATGTCCCTCAGAGTTCATAAAGTTCCGGTGAATCTCATCGGCACTCAGCTTCCATGTGGCCCACTGGATATTCTCTCCCCGTACCGTAACGCCTAAGCGGTCCCCCATTTCAAAAGGACTTCCATAGGTCGGGGAGCGGTGGGCAAAGTAATCGTAAAGCCCCATATCGGTAGATTTGATCCGTGCCAGACGGGTAAGCTCGGGGGCCGTACTTAGGGCGGACAGGCCATTTTCCAGTCGCGCATCGTTTAACTGTCCGACTACCCGCTCTTCAATTTCCTGCAGCACGCCTTCACTCTCCACTACACGGCTGTATTCGCCGTCCAAGCTGTCCATGATGTCCGGATTTACCGCCACTTCCCGGTACACCTGTCGGTATACTTCCTTGGCCAGGGTCTGATCGTCTTCCTTTCGGGTCAGAGTATAGAGTACTTCCTTTTGATGATGTAAGATGCCTTCCTCTTCATAGGTGTCCGGTCTGACAGATACCTGGATTACGAAGCTTCCGCCGTAGTCACCGTATCGGTCCTCAAAGTACCGGATTACTTCCTCCGAGGTTAAGGTGCTTTCCTCCAACGCGTCCACACTGTCGGGAAAACTTTCCGCCACCGGCGTTACTTCCACGGATCCCGACGGATTTTTCAGCTCCGAGTCCCCGGACTTTGCCGGGATTTCCACTGAATGACCGCCCTCTTCCGGACTTCCGGGGGGCTCACTTACCGGATTCTCCGCAGGGTCCTCATCCCCGTTCTCCGGATCTTCCCCGGGGGTTTCCGCCGGAGTTTCCCCATTGCCGTTTCCCCCGTCTTCAGCAGGGTCCTCGAAAATCCCAAAACAGCCCGTTAAGCTCAGGCTGATAAAAACCATCCCGAAGAAAAGCAACCATCTTTTTCCCAAAGACCGGTTTCCCTTGTTAACTGCGGCTCCCTGCATAATTCTCACCTCGATTCCTCTTCCCCGTTATCCTTGTTATTCCTGATACTCTTCTTATTCCTGATATGGATGGATCTTTCTGCTGGTTTATGCTTTTAGTGATTTACTCTTTGGATTTTTCTTCGGATTCCCCGGATGTTTTTTTTGCATCCTTCCGTTGGGTCCATCGATCCTTTAAGCCGCGGGATTTTCCGGTGGACTCTTCCCGGGGCTCCGGCTGGTTATCGCTTTTAGCTTCCTCTTGCGCCGTTTCCTCCACAGCGTCCTGATCCAGAACCTGATCGAGATTTTTCTCCCGGGCCCGGTCAAGTTCCTCTTCGTACCACTGGATTTTTTCTTCCAGCTCCGCTTTTTCCTTTTCGAGTTTTTCCGCCTGTTTATTACTTTCACGAATTTTTTTCTTGTATTTATATTTCGCTGCGGTGTCCAGGGAAAAGACAATGACTGCACCGATGGTGGCGGAGATTAAAATTACCAGGGCTACGGATATTTCCAATGTGGTGAAAAACAGGTTAATGGGTACCGCACCTGCGTTTAAGATTGCAAATACCGAGATAAAAATGGATAGTATTAAAATGATAATCAGGTTTTTTTGCATGGATTTCCCTCCTATAAATAGTATCGTACACCTTTTGAATCTTGTGTAGTCCATTTGTACCCTTTTTGTCCTGATTTCAAGCAACGGTTCCAATTTTTATCGAAAGAGTTCAGTTACGTAAAATCCGTTCTCCGTACAAACAATCCCAAGACCGACTTCCCGAAAGCCGGCATTCATTCGATTATCCCGATGACCGGGAGAGTTCATAAAACCCTCATGCACACGGTCCGGGGATACTTCCCGACTGGACATATAGATGTTCTCACTGCGAAGGCTCAGACTGAAGAACTTTGCCATATCAAAAGGACTTCCGTAGGTCGGGGAGGTATGGCTGAAGTAATTATGAATCCCCATATCCATTGATTTAATTCGGGCCATTTTCGTCAGCTGACTGGAAATCTTCAGCGCCTCGGCTCCCCGTTCTTTTCTGGCGGCATTGATTTTTGTGACCACTTCCTGCTCAACGGCGCTTCGTACCGCATCACCGCTGACGATTCGGTTGTACTCCCGTTCTAGATCCTGATAGGGAACCGGTTCCGGTTCGGGATCTGGTTCTGGTTCGGGTTCCGGTTCAGGTTTTGGTTCAGGCTCTGGTTCGGGATCTGGCTTGGGTTCAGGTTTCGGTTCCGGCTCTGGTTCGGGTTCTGGTTCGGGCTTAGGCTTCGGTTCCGGCTCTGGTTCGGGCTCTGGTTCAGGCTCTGGCTTGGGTTCGGGTTTCGGTTCCGGCTCTGGTTCTGGTTCTGGTTCGGGCTTAGGTTTCGAATCCGGTTCAGACCCCGGCTTATCTTCTGCAAATGTATGTACTGCTTGAATCCGCAGCAGCTGTTGTAGGGCTTTTGCCACCGGTTGTTCGCGAAGATTAAGCTGGTCAAGATTCTCTAAGATATCCGCTGTATCTTCGGGAGCT
>JBEPWR010000293.1:0-2522 GCA_041642335.1 Eubacteriales bacterium | reverse complement strand
AATGTATTCCTCAATTCCGATATTGGGTCGTTTAAAGACCTGAATGGCCCCTTCTTCCGCCAACTGCTGAATGCCTTTTAGGAACTGCTTACGCTTCATGGAATTCTTCGGAATGATTTTTGTAAAATGCTCCGGCGGAAAGACGGGAATCCGTTCATACTTCAGGGAAGGATCCGCTTCCGACAGGGTATCACTGATTTTAAAGAGTCCCGGGTCATGAACCCCGATAATATCTCCGGGATAGGCGGTATCCACTATTTCCCGGTCCTGGGCCAAAAACTGCTGGGGCTGGGCCAGGCGAATCTTCTTTCCGGTACGGGAATTGTATACCGACATGCCTTTTTCAAATTTTCCGGAACAGATCCGGATAAAGGCCAAGCGGTCCCGGTGGGCCGGGTTCATATTGGCCTGAATCTTAAAGATGAATCCGGAAAAATTCGGATCCTCGGGAGGAATCATGCCCTGGTTGCTTCTTCTCGCTTCCGGTTTATAGGTCAGCTTCAAAAAGGATTCCAAAAACGGTTCCACCCCGAAATTGGTCATGGCACTACCGAAAAAGAGCGGGGTAAGCTCTCCGCTTTGGATTTTTTCATGGTCGAAATCGTCCCCGGCCATATCCAAGAGTTCCACTTCCTCTTTTAGACGCTTGTAATAATCCTCTCCGATAATCTCCGCTAAGGTCTCATCTTCCAGGTCCCGACTGACGATCTTTGCGATATTCTGTCCGTGATCGCCGTCCTGAAACAGTTCAATCCGCTTTTTCTCCCGGTTGTATACCCCTTTGAAATCCCCGTCGGTACCGATAGGCCAGTTCATCGGGTAGGACTGAATGCCAAGCACCTTTTCGATCTCCTCCATCAGCTCGAAGGGATCCTTTCCCGCCCGGTCCAGTTTGTTGATAAAGGTGAAGATCGGGATATCCCGGTCCTTACATACCTTAAAGAGCTTCTTCGTCTGAGGCTCCACCCCTTTGGCGCAGTCAATGACCATTACGGCACTGTCGGCTGCGGTCAGGGTTCGGTAGGTATCCTCACTGAAGTCCTGGTGTCCCGGGGTATCCAAAATATTGATGCAGGCTCCGTCGTATTCAAACTGCATTACACTGGAGGTTACTGAGATTCCCCGCTGCTTTTCGATTTCCATCCAGTCGGAAACCGCATGTTTTTGCGCTTTTCTCGATTTTACCGACCCGGCCAGTCGGATGGCGCCTCCGTAGAGGAGGAACTTTTCCGTCAGGGTGGTCTTTCCCGCATCGGGATGGGAAATAATCGCGAAGGTTCTTCGCTTATTCACTTCATTAATAAAATTTTTATCCATTATAACATCTCCATTATTCATTTCCATCATTGCTGTCTATAGGTTCATTGAACTTTCCTGTTTTTCTATTCGCTTCTCCCTGGTCGGTTCTATGAAATACCTAGCGGGCAAGCATTTCAATACTGGCTTTAAAAATCGCGTCATGGGTAAGGCCGTATTTTTCCAGAAGCTCGGCGGGTTTTCCCGATTCCCCGAAGGTATCTTCCACCCCGATTCTCTTCAGGGGTACCGGAACATTTTCCGATAATACTTCCGCAACAGCGGAGCCCAGACCGCCGATAATATTGTGTTCTTCTGCGGTAATGACCGATCCGGTTTCCTCTGCGGCTTTGATAATTAGATCCTTATCAATAGGCTTTATGGTATGCAGGTTTAAGACTCTTGCTTCAATGCCCTGTTCTTCCAGGCTTTTCGCTGCTTTTAAGGCTTCATGAACCATTAAGCCGGTGGCAATGATGGTGATATCGCCGCCTTCTTTTAAGGTGATGCCCTTTCCGATTTCAAAACGGTAATCGGAGTGGTCATTGATCACCGGAACTCCTGAACGACCCAGTCGTAGATATACCGGACCCTGATACTCCGCAATTTCCTTGACCGCCGCCATGGCTTCCATACCGTCGGAGGGTACAATCACCGTCATATTCGGTATGGTCCGCATGCATGCGATATCCTCCAGTGCCTGATGAGAGGCTCCGTCTTCCCCTACGGTAAGGCCCGAATGGGTGGCACAGATCTTCACATTCAGTTTCGGATAACCGACGGAGTTTCGAATAATTTCAAAGGCTCTTCCCGAGGCAAACATGGCAAAGGAGCTTGCAAAGGGGATTTTCCCCGTAGTGGACAGTCCTGCCGCAAGTCCGATCAGATTCTGCTCGGCCACGCCGACATTAAAAAACCGTTCGGGATAGGCGTCACCGAAGCCTGCGGTTTTTGTGGACTTCGATAAATCCGCATCCAGCACAACCACGTTTTCCTTTTCTTTTCCCAGTTCAATCAATGCTTTTCCGTATCCTTCTCTTGTCGCCATCATTTTACTCATCAGCTTTTCCTCCCAGTTCCCTTATTGCCTGGTCCCGCTCTTCCTTATTCGGGGCCTTTCCATGCCATCCTGCCTGATCCTCCATAAAGGATACGCCTTTTCCTTTGACGGTTTTGGCAACGATCATGGTGGGTTGGCCCTTGGTGGCTTTCGCTTTTTCCAGGGC
>JBEPWR010000292.1:0-2526 GCA_041642335.1 Eubacteriales bacterium | reverse complement strand
GGGGAAGAGGAAAACTGAAAAACGAAATACTGAATATGGATCTGGTTCCGAAAGATTTTTCAGCGCTGTATGATACGGTATTTATCAGTCAGGATATTAAGGAGATCCAGGATAACTACCGACAGCTGATGATCAATATGGAAGACTTACTGGAAGAGGAAGAAAGAAAGGAACAAAGGACCTTATCCTTTAGGGATCAGATGGATGAGTATTACGAGGAACTGATTAATTTTTATAACAAAATCCATCACGCCTGTGAGGTCGGAGACAAATACACCCCATTGTTTGCAGCCGTGGAGATCACGCAGGAAGTAGAATCGGCGTTCTCGGGAACCGGGGTGTCCCCGGAAATTCTTCCGGATATCATCGGTGCTTATAATCCGGAGGATACGGAAATATTTATTCAAACGGTAATTGAACATCAATCCAGACTATTCAAGCTTCTACAGAATAAAGGGGTTCCGATTCGGGTATTTGATGATTTTATCGGATTAAAAGAGTATTTGAGTTCTTTGTAAGTTAAAACAAATCAAAGGGGACAAATCAAAGGGGACGGAGGTTTCCGGTACGAAATGGGATTTAATTCCATTTTCAAACCGAAAACCTCCGTCCCCTTTGGTCGTCCTTTGCTCTTAAGAAGCTTTCTTCTTTTCAATTAAAGTCTCATTTACAATCCTGCCATCTTGTAATTCAAGGATTTTCGTCCCGTAGGCGGCGGTCTCTTTCGAGTGGGTAACCTGGATGATTGTGGTGTTCAGTTCCTGGTGAACTTTCTTGAAAAGCTCCATGATTTCCATTGTGGTCTTTGAATCCAGATTTCCCGTCGGCTCATCCAACAAAAGCAGCTTCGGCTCTGAGATCAGCGCCCGGGCAATGGCGACCCGCTGCTGCTGGCCTCCCGAGAGCTCTCGCGGGGTGTGCTTACGGTACTCTTTCAGACCGGTGATTTCCAGCAGTTCTTCTAAACGGTCCTTTTCCTTGTTGACTTTTTTTCCGTCCAGTACCAGCGGAAGCAGGATATTGTCCTCTACGGTAAGATTCGGTACCAGATTATAAAACTGGAATACAAATCCGATGTCCCGGCGTCGAAGGATGCTTTTTTCCTTTTCTTTCATAGCGGACAGGTCTTTACCTGCGATATTGATACTGCCGAAGGTAACTTCATCCAGACCTCCGAGCAGATACAGCAGTGTCGATTTCCCGCATCCTGATGGACCCATCACCGATAAAAACTCTCCCTGGGGCACCGTAAAGTTCAGTCCTTTTAATACTTCCACCGTCTGTTTTCCCATTACAAAGTTTTTCTTAAGAGATTTAACTTCGATTGCATTCATTGGGCATTCTCCTTTTTAATTGTAATTTTGTTATTTTTTCGTTTGCCTTACTATTCGTACTGAATCTCCCGAATCACTGATAGATTTCGGCTCTTAAGCACCACCGGCAGTGTTGCAATAATAAAGAGCAGGAAGGCTGCGGCGAAAAAGGGCAGCATACCGGTTACCTGAAACTCAATGGGAATGGGCAAACCGATCATTGTGGTCAGCGCCGTAATCAAGCGAGCCATCAGGTATCCGTAGGGAGCGGTAAATAAAATCGCCCAAAGTACGGTAACTGCCGATTCGATTAAGATCATCCGACTTCGCTGACTCTGCGTCATTCCCAGAGAACTGAGGATCGCCAGATCTTTTTTTCGCTGAATAAAGCTGATAATGATATTATTTAAGGCCCCGAAGGCCCCGATCACTACGGCCATGATTGAAAAAATACTTAGGATATTCATCATTTGGCGATTGCCCTCCAGATTCCGTTCCAAGGCGTCTTCAAGACTTATGGTCTGGGCGCCGAAGCTCTGGGTGATCTCTTCGACCTCTTGAACAAATGCCATACTGGAAGTATGACTGTCGAAATAAATACTGTCGGTATAATGGTAATAAAAGATGTCTCTTAACTGCTGATTGTCGATCATAATAAAGGAACCATTGTAATACAGTTTTCCGTCCACAACCCCGGCAACTTCGTAATCCTTCGTTCTTCCTTCCACTTCGAAGGGCACGATATCCCCTTCTTCAATTCCGTTGATGGACGCGATATTTTTCGTAACGATAATTTTCCCTTCCGGATCATCCAGGAACCGGTCATAAATGCGTTTTGTCTCTCCTTCATCAAAACCGAGGTAAGGGTTAAACTCCCGTTGGGCTTCAGGGTCTACGCCCATCAACAGGGTGTTGGCATCTTCAATTTTTCCATATCCCAGCATGATTTCATGGATGGAGTCTCCATCGATATCCCGATGCTCCGCCAGCGACTGCTTTAAGCTTTCGATTGATTCCGGATCCTGTACTCGTATCTGCTCTACCGAGTAATCAAAGTTCATTTCATTAAAAGCACCTAAAACCACAGTCTGCAGGCTTCCGCTTACGGAATTTATCGAGACCATTGCTAAGATGGACAGGATCAGTATGGTAATATTTCCCCGAAGGGATTTGCTGCTTTCCACATTGTGAAGTCCAAGGGCCGACACGCCGC
>JBEPWR010000291.1:2113-2535 GCA_041642335.1 Eubacteriales bacterium | reverse complement strand
CTATCTCCATCATGGTTGACTGCTGCTGTCAGCGCTTTTTTGAAATTCCCTTCGTATTTCAGTGCACAGTAGATCCCGATACCTAAAGCTTCCTCTGCAACCCAGCCTTCACCAATCTTTGTGATTGCTCGATAATTGGTAAATCCCTGTTTTGACAAATCCAGCGCTAAAGCGATTTTTTCCCTACATTCCTGATGATCCGAATAGCTTTCTAATTTTTTCATCGTTCCCTTAACCGCTTGTTCCAACTCTTCTCCTTCAATAATAGAAGCAATTAAATAAGCTAAAGCCCCGGCAGACAAATAAGCAGATGGATGCCCATGGGTAAGCACTGCACACTCCATGGCCAATTCAAAAGCTTCCGTTTTGCGAAACAGCAGTCCGATCGGCCCCATACGCATAACCGCTCCGGAACCTTTGCT
>JBEPWR010000291.1:0-2103 GCA_041642335.1 Eubacteriales bacterium | reverse complement strand
CGGCTGATCAAGAGTGCCTTGTTTTCCACTAAGTAGTGCGGATATACTTGTATTTCCCGGTGCTCTCTGATTGAAGAGTTCATTGGAAAATAACAACCAGCTTCGATCCAGAATACTTCGATCCATACCTTCATTATACCCCTGAGTATATAACCATCTTTGATAAGCATAGTACACTACAGAAGGAATGTGGCAGATCCCCTTAGAAAAATAACGAGTTTGCGCCCGTAAGATTCCTTCTGCTGTAAATAAGGTCATTTGTGTGTCATCCGTGATTTCCGCCAGACCTTTAGGAGCAATAACCAAATCCCGAATTCCTCCGATTCCATAATTTTCGAGAATTTCCTTGTAACTCATAAACTCCACAGGCCACCCTAATGCATCACCTATTGCACCCCCTAGTAGGCAACCTCGAAAGTAATCCGAATTTCTTTTCATAGTATCCCTCCTTATGACCGTGGAATGAGCTCCTAAACTCAACGATGATCTATAGTTAATTATTACCCCCTGGAGAAACCCTCGAATCAAATTTCGAATTTCTACAAAAATCTGTTTGAACTTTCGATTCTCAACAAAATTCTAAACAAAAAATAAAAAAACCGCAGTCCGAAGCCGCGGGATTTTTAGTATGATTTTTATTGTTGTTTATGAATGCTTTTCGCTAAATTAATCGTTTCATCATCCACTTTGTTAGAGCGGATAATTGTCTCTATTGCTTTATGTTCCAACCCTTCTTGAAAAATTCTTTTGGCTTTCAGGGTTCTTGTCTGTCTTGATTTAAGGGTTAGGTATTTAGGTAAGGTTTCCACCACATCTTCCGGATCAAGCTCATCATGTTTTAGTTTTTCAAAAAAATAGTAATACTCCACAAAAATTCTTTTCCCGATGATTTTCAATAAAACCTCCACATCCAAATCTTTCATCGTAACACCCCTTTAATTTTCTTCCAGATAGGCTTCTATGGTTTTTGGCGGTTTGTAATCCTTTAGAATTTTCCGGGTTTTCTTTGCATTGTCATAAAGCAGGTCCACCACAGTCAGGGCCATGATTTTTGCCGGAGTAATATAGGCGATATCCTTATCCACCAGTTCAAAATCTTTGCTCCTTAGTTCACCGTGCACCCCTCCCGCTAAGGGTTGTAGGGTGGGCATGATTTGTGATAAAGCCTTTAAATTATTAAATCCTGTGATATCTACATCCCTTGACCATTGAAGATCCTCCTTAGTATAAAACAACCTGGCGTTTTCCTGCAGAATTACGCCAAGACCATCGTATTGAGGAGCGGATAAATAGTTCGGGGAAACAACCATTTTTATCTGTGGATCTTCCAGATCCATATTTTGAATGGTCATGGCCATATCAATTTCATCAAAATATTCCCGTCTTATAAGTTCCTTGATTCCAAAAATATGTTTAATCTTCCCTTGCTGGATCAGCTGGTGTCGGTATTCCAAGTCGACGGATTCCTGTGCCGGGATCGCCATAAAAGTAACTTTTCCATCAAGATTCTGTACCGCATGGGACTTCATAAGTCCAAAAGCAACCGCAATCATCATCGCGACCTGATAGTTGTTTCCTGCAGCATGAACAACCCCTTCTTCATCAGCTTCCGGGTGTGCCGGGTTAAATCCTGCATCAAGAGCTGCGACCACTGCCAGATTAGGGCCTCTTAAGTCATCATTAATGGTGGTTTTGCAGCCGGTATGGGCGATCTCTTCTTCCGGATCCAATCCCATTTTTTCAAAGATTTTTCCGATTTTCTTGCTCAGATATTCCTCTTTATATCCAAGTTCCGGATGACTCTGTACTTCCCTAACGATTCTCAGGATCTCCTTTCGATGATCATCAATACTGTTACAAACCAGTTCTTTTAAGATTTTCTTCGACAAATCCGATCCCTCCTTTATAAAACTGTATATCTTTTATTATACCATATTCTAGATTTCTAAGCATTTCATCCTGTAGTGCCCTTTTTCACAATATTTTTCGGCTTAATCACTTTCCCATGAAAAAAATACATTTCCGCGGATTTTCCTAAGGCAAAAGTGGCGGAACTTGCGATCCCTCCGGAAATAAACATACCGCCGATCGGAATCATTTTGC
>JBEPWR010000290.1:0-2543 GCA_041642335.1 Eubacteriales bacterium | reverse complement strand
CACATCTTCCAGATCCAGCACCACATCCCCCGCGTGGGTGATAATATCCAGAAAGGAAATAATGGACGGTCGGGTGACAAAGGAGGCCATACGCATACCCCCAATCACATTCGGTGAAATCGTGTTATTCGCTCCGGCTCTTTTCAGTTTTTCCCGGGAGTTGTTTTCTACGGATCTTGATACGATATAGAGTTTCGGGTTCATCTGCCTAGCGGTAAGCACCGCAAACACATTGGCCGCATCCTTCGGCAGACTGGAAACCAGCCCCTTTGCCTGATAGATCTGAGCTTTTTCCAGGGCTTCCTCATGGGTACCGTCCCCTTTGATTACCAGAACCCCCCGATCCGCCAGATCCTGTACGACCCGCTCCTTGATTTCGATGACCACAAAATCCACTTTGCTGTTTTGAAACTGTTTGATCACACTTTGTCCCGTCTCCCCGGCACCACAGAGTATGTAGTGATCCCTCAGTTCACTGATCTGCTTTTCCATCTTTCGCCTCCTCCAGGTTTCCTTAAAGGTTCCTTCCAGTAATAATCCCGCCACGGTGGTCACACCATAACCGACGGTACCAAGTCCCATGAATATGATAAACATGGAAAAATACTTTGCTGTATCCGTCATCTCCCCCACTTCGGTATAACCTACGGTGGATATGGTAATGACCGTCATATAAAGGGCATCCACAAAACTGACATCCAGTAATACCTGATAGCCGACGGTCCCTATGGTCAGTACAAGAATAATGATGATAATAATGGTGATCAGCTTTTCATGTTCTTTAAAGAGCACATCTCCACCCCTTTTCTTTTCGACTCATTATATTAATAGTACCACAATTTCCTGGGATTTAAACAAAAAGAAGACCCCGGCACCGTCATCCGGGGAGGTTCTCATCCTCCCGATTTCAGTACTGAGGTCTTTTTTTTTTGTAACTTTTGTTGCTGCTTTTCCTTATACGGTATTTTCAACGTTCCCAGATACGTTGCAAGATTATTTACTCATCCAGTAGATAAACAAACAGTCCGCTTCGAAGCTTCGGCTCGAACCATGTGGACTTCGGCGGCATAACCTCACCGGCATCGGAGATGGCAAACAAGTCTTCAATCGGTGTCGGATACATGGAAAAGGCCACCTGCATATCATTATGCACACGCTTTTCCAGTTCATCCAGTCCTCGGATGCCTCCGACAAAGTCGATTCGTTTACTGGTTCTCGGATCCTCAATTCCCAGGATCGGATTTAAAAGATATTCCTGAAGGATGCTGACATCCAGCCGCTTAATCGGATCCTGCTCATCAATAATGATATCCTTGGCGACCATTTTATACCACCGATCTTCCAGATACATACCGAAAGTGTGCACCTCTTCGGGTTTATAAGCGATTTTTCCGGGAACTTCCTCGATTCTGAAGTTCACTTTCACTTTTTCCAGGAACTCCTCTTTGCTGTGTCCGTTCAAGTCCTTTACAACCCGGTTATAATCCATCACCAGGAGTTCATCATGAGGGAAAATTACCGCCATCATATAGTTAAAGGGCTCATCTCCGGTATAGTCCGGATTCTGCTCTCGTCTCGAGATTCCAACTTTTGCGGCGGAAGCCGTACGGTGATGTCCATCGGCGATATACAGGCTCGGAACCTCTTGGAAAAGTTCCTCTAAGGCATCGATTACACCTTCCCGGTCGATTACCCACAGCTGATGCCGAATGTCATCCTCCGATACGAAGTCGTACTCCGCTTGATTCTTGTCCACCCATTCCTCAATAATCTCGTTGATCTTATCCTCGGACCGATAGGTAAAGAACACCGGCTCCGTATTGGCATTGGTCACATCGAAATGATTGATCCGATCCCGTTCTTTTTCCTGTCGGGTGTACTCATGTTTTTTGATCACATCGTTCAGATAATCATCAATGGAGGCTCTTGCCACAATTCCGGTCTGGGCTCTGCCGTTCATAATCTGACGGTAAATATAGTATTTGGGCTCGGAATCCTTAATCATTACGCCCTGGCCCATCATGTTCATCAGATTTTCTCTTGCCTGAACATATACCTGGTGGTCATAGGGACTGACATCATCAGGCAGATCAATCTCGGAACGGCTGACATGAAGGAAACTTTCGGGATTGTCTTTTGCCATTTCCTTGGCTTCTTTCCGGTTCATTACGTCGTAAGGTAGTGCCGAAACCTTATCCGCCTTTTCCGGCTTGGGTCTTACTGCTGCAAAGGGTTTTACTACTGCCATAAGATCATCTCCTTTTTATTTGCTGTGGTTATACCGTTTTATCGCTTATTTCGCTGATTTCGCTTTTTTTGCAGATTGTTGCTGCTTTTCCGGATTTTCAAGCCTCGCTTATAAGTTGAAAAACTCCTTGGCGATCTTGATAATCTCTACGCCGATTTTTTCCTGGGCCTCCGTTGTGGCTGCACCGATATGGGGGCTGAGTGAGATCTTTTCATGAGTGTAGATCGCTTCATTTTCCACCGGCTCATCTTCGAAAACGTCCAGGGCTGCCGCTGCAACTTTCCCGGAATCCAAG
>JBEPWR010000289.1:0-2548 GCA_041642335.1 Eubacteriales bacterium | reverse complement strand
GTTCATCCCAATCACCTCTTGCAATAGTTTATGGTATTTTTTTCTCATCTAGTAATTATTCGAGATCCCCGCTCTTTTTTCCTGCCTACTTCGAAAATTAATCCTTCCGCTAAAGCCAGACAAGACAGACAAGGGGGCAGGGACCTGTCTGATATTTTTTTATCAGACAGGTCCCTGTCCCCTTGTCTGGTCCCCTTGTCTGAAAATTTTTTCAGGAAACCCGAAAGAGTTGAAAGTGCAGGGATTCCATGCTAAAATTTAAAGATACTACCTAGGTTCCACAACATCGGTTCAATCGTACATATTTTAAGGTAGCGTGGAATTTAGGATTTAGGAGGAATGGATATGATTACATGGGATGAACATTATGAACTGGGTATTGCCAGTATTGACAATCAGCACAAGGAGCTGGTTCGAATTGCCGGAGAGCTGTCGAATCTTCTCACCGAAGCCTGCGAAGGTGATGACATCTATGATGAAATGGTACGACTGATTGAGGAGCTTCGGGATTATACTGTGGTGCATTTTGAGTTTGAAGAGGACTTATTTCAAAAACACGGCTACCCCCATACGGAGGAGCATATGGCTGAGCACAGCAAACTGATTGAAGAAATCAACGCCCTGGATTTTCAGGCGGTTGATGAAAATCAGGTGGCCTACGGCAAGAAGATCCTGAATATGCTGATCACCTGGGTGTTCAAACATATCTCCGGTTCGGATTTTAAGTATCGGGATTATTTAATTGAGCGGGGCGTGAAATAGTCCGGACAAGAGGACAAAAAAGACAAGGGGACAGGGACCTGTCTGATATTTTTTATCAGACAGGTCCCTGTCCCCTTGTCTTTTCCCTTGTCTTTTTTGCCCTCGATCTTTGTCAAAATCATTCCTGAATTACAATTTCCCGGTGATCCCGGTCCAGTACAGATATTTTTCCGGTGCCGCCTAAATGTTTCTCCACCAGATCTTTCAGTTCTGTAAGGGCTTCATGGAGGGCTTCTTCCCGGGTATTGTCCACCAGTTCAATACATAAAAACGCATTTTTTGTATCTTCGGTCAACATGGTCCGAACAGCTTCCCGCCAATTCCAGCAGCGACAGATCCCACCGGCATCATCTTTGTAGATAATCTCCCCTTCATAGGGTGGTTCGCTCTTATCGCTTCCAAGCGTCACAAAGGCTTCATCACCCTCCGCTTTTGTCAGTCGGATATCCCCTACAAAGGTATCCATATCCTCTCCACCGCAAGGTAGTGCATATTTCAACGAGATCGAATTATAAAGATCCACCAAGGGATTAATCGTACCGATCGGCTTTTTCTTATAGGCTCTTTTGAGCAGGGCTTCGATGGAGGATCTGGCCCCTTTTTTGGTCTTGAATTTCGAAAAGGCCTCCCGCCATACCTTAATGACTTTGTTGCTGCTGAATTCTTCATCGCCAAAATAGGTAAGCGCCTGTTTTTCCGCCTCTTCAATCATCTTTTGATACTTTTCAGTCTCCTTAACACGGTTGTCAATGCCTTCAAAAACAATGGTTCCGATCTTCGCTTCGGGAAAAACCTCCCAGAAGCTTTCTTTTACCCTGAATTTTTTCATGATCGATTCGCCTCCTGATAAAATTCCATTTTCGTTCGGATAAAGTTCTCCAACTGGTGAAGAAACACAAAAAGATGCGCCCGGTCTTCAAAACATTTTCGAGTCTCCGGCAGGGGCAGCTCCCGGTAGTAATCTTTAATTTCGTCCAGTTTTTTCATCGCCTCCACCCCGTCATTATTGGTATGGATCTCTTTGGACAGATCAAAACAGAGCGTACTTAAGGCATCGGCAAAATCCTGGGTCATGATTTTTTTCTTCAGACTTGTTCCCATGGCCTCCAAGGTTCGAAACTGTTTTTTTCTCATCAGCATATACTGCACATAGTAGTGCTCGGGACTTAAATAGCGATTATCGATGTAGCGGTAGGAAAGGCGCAGGCCTTCCTTGATATTCCTATTTAAGGTCTCCATTCGCTCATCCATATCCTGACCGATGGGGCAGGCGTTTTGCAGGCTGTAACCGAAAATCTCCAGTAAAATTTTCAGATCCTCCTCGATGGCCTGCTGCTTCTCCACAATATCTTTTTCCCGATAAGGAATATGCAGATTCATCAGCAAACCCGTGGCAAGACCGATAACCACCAGGCCCATCTGATTAAGAAAAATCGGAACCGTAAAAGCTCCGAAACCCAGTAACTGTGTAGCCAGTACCATATTGATGATCAGTCCCGACTCCAGATTGAATTTCTTTGCCACAGGAAGAAAGACTACCAGAATAACTCCGATCACATAAATTTGATATCCCAGCAGCGTAAACAGTACTCCGGCCACTGCAAGGCCCAGTACCGCAGAAATCAGCCTTCTAATGGCAACCGTCAGCGTTTCCCTTTTTGTATCCAGCACCGACAGAATCCCAAGGATTCCCGCCGTGGAAGGATGCTCCAGCCCGATAAAACTTGCCAGATAGATGCCAAAGATGATTGCAAAACCGGATTTCAGTACCCGTAAGCCGATTTTT
>JBEPWR010000288.1:0-2556 GCA_041642335.1 Eubacteriales bacterium | reverse complement strand
GATCTGTTCGGATCATATTCTATGGTTGCAACCTTTGCAGGGATTCCATCTTTATTTCTTTTAAAATCAATGATTCTGTATTTTCTCTTGGCCCCACCGCCAATATGTCGTGTGGTAATTTTACCATGTACATTTCTTCCTCCGGACTTCTTAAGGGGTGCTAATAATGATTTCTCCGGTGCTACCTTGGAAATCTCCTTAAAATCTGAGACAGTCATCTGTCTTCTGGCTGGAGTTGTGGGTTTAAATTTTCTTACTGCCATTACGTTTCCCTCCTTTATGTTTCAGATTCATTACATTCCTTCGAAGAATTCGATTTCTTTACTGTCTTCTGTTAATGTAACAATCGCCTTTTTCCAATCTGCTCGTTTTCCTTCGTTTCTACCCATTCGTTTGACTTTTCCGGTCATATTCAGTGTATTGGTCTTTTCAACCTTTACATCGAAAATTTTCTCAATGGCTTTTTTGATTTCCGTTTTGTTGGCGTTACGATCCACCTTAAAAGAGTACTTTCTCTCAGCCATTCCGTCCATACTTTGTTCCGTCACTAAGGGTTTGATAATGATATCATGTGGATTTCTCATTATGCGTACACCTCCTCGACCCGTTGAACCGCGTCTTTCGTAATAATGAAGTGATCATACTTTAAGATATCGTATACATTTAAAGTGTTCACAGAAATTGTTTGCACTCCTGGAATGTTTTTCGCTGATCTTACGATGGCTTCGTCATTATCGGTGATCACGATTAGGGCTTTTTTCCCTACTTCTAAGCTTTTTAAGATGTTGGCCATCTCTTTTGTTTTGGGTGCATCAAGTTTTAGTTCCTCTAAAACTCTGATTTGCTCTTCCGCAACCTTAGAAGATAAAGCGGATTTCATTGCTACTCTTCTTAACTTTTTCGGCAAGGTATAGCTAAAGTCTCTGCTCTTAGGGGCAAAGGTTACTCCTCCACCTACCCATAGCGGCGATCGGATACTACCGTGTCGAGCTCGACCGGTACCTTTTTGTCTCCAGGGCTTTCTTCCTCCACCTCGAACTTCCGAACGAGTTAATGTGGATTTTGTTCCCTGTCGTTTGTTTGCCAGTTGGTTTTTCACCACCTGGTGCATAGCGTGCTCATTGATTTCAACTCCGAACACACTGTCCTTTAATTCCATTTCACTTACCTGTTCTCCTGATAAATTATAAACTGCTGCCTTAGGCATTGTTATCCTCCTCTCTGCGATAAGCCTTATTTACTTTGCTTTATCGTTTCCTTTATTGTGATTAATCCCTTTTTCGGTCCTGGTACGGCACCTTTGATCAGGATTACATTTTTATCTTCCAATACTTTCACAATTTCAAGATTTCTTACGGTTACTCGTTCGTTACCCATTTGTCCGGGTAAGTTTTTACCTTTAAATACTCGGGCCGGATCTGCTGAAGCTCCCATTGAACCCGGTCTTCTGTGATATCTGGAACCATGAGTTTCCGGTCCTCTCGACTGATTGTGTCGCTTAATGTTACCTTGGAAACCTTTTCCTTTGGAAGTACCAATGATATCCACCTTGTCTCCGGCTTCAAATACAGTGGCCTTGATTTCCTGTCCTAAGGAATACTCATCACTTTTTGGAACTCGGAATTCTCTTAAGAATTTCTTCGGAGTAATTCCAGCTTTATCAAAGTGTCCTTTTTCCGGTTTAACGGTTCGGCTTTCTTTCTTTTCGTCATATCCGATCTGAACTGCTTCGTAACCTTCTTTTTCAGTGGATTTGATTTGCGCCACTTCATTTTTCCCGATTTCTATAACCGTAACCGGCGTAACTTCTCCTTCTTCGCTAAAAACTTGGGTCATGCCTACTTTTCTTCCTAATACAAATTTCATTAATATTACACCTCCTAATAATCTTACAGCGGATTATACAAGTTTGTACAATCATCCTAAGAAATAGGGCTTCTATATCTTAGTTTTAACTGCTCTTACAACTTAATTTCAATGTCCACGCCAGCCGGTAGATCCAGTCTCATTAAAGCATCTACAGTCTTTTGTGATGGTTCAAGAATGTCAATCAATCTTTTGTGTGTTCGCATTTCAAATTGCTCTCTGGAGTCTTTGTATTTGTGTACCGCTCGGATGATGGTGATCACTTCTTTTCTGGTTGGTAACGGAATTGGACCCGACACCTCTGCACCACTTCTCTTTGCAGTCTCAACAATTTTGGTTGCGGACTGATCTAAAGACTTATGATCATAAGCCTTTAATCGAATTCTGATTTTTTGACTTTGCTTCTTTTCTGCCATTCAATTTCCCTCCTTTATCGTACGTTTTTTCCACTTACGTACGACAGGGTCCTCGATAAACGCCTCCTGGTGTATCGCACCTTGTTTTCGTTTTCGATCCCTTGTCGCCCGATTCGTTGATCTGACATGCTCCACGGAAATTTCCCAAAGGTCCTAGGCAACCTTCCGCTTCATCGCCATTTTGCACACTAGTACATTTTATATCATCAGCATGATAATTTCAAGGTTTTTTTACATTTTTAAAAAAGAAATTTAGAAGAAGGGTTGTACCCCC
>JBEPWR010000287.1:0-2563 GCA_041642335.1 Eubacteriales bacterium | reverse complement strand
GAGATGAATATTACCACCCACCGGATCTCGGTTTCCATTGACGAGGACCTCCCAAAGATTACCCTCAAGATCCAGTACCGCATTAAGGTTCTGGGAAGTGAGGATACCATGAACATTCTCGACATTTCTATTTCGTAAAGGAGACGATTATGACATATGGAATCAGTGAAATATACGCTAGTTTCAGCAATTTAGGTGCATACGCCCACTGGGGATATGCGCTCCTGGCATTGATAATAATCAGCGGGCTGCGAAAACCGATAACGAAGGTTACTTTGAAAATCCTGCTTGCCATAACCTCCAAAACCAAAACGGATTTTGGCACAAATCTGATAAAATCCTTTGAAGGACCCTTTCGGGCGCTTATCGGATTCGCGGGAATCTATTTTGCCTTACGCTTGTTAAATCTTCCGGATACTATGGATATCGTCGTCCTTCAGATCTTTCGGTCCATTTTCATTATCGTTATTGCCTGGGGATTTATGAATCTCTTTGAAAAAAGCTCCGGAATTTTTGAGCGTCTGGCGGAACGGTTTTCGGTGGAGGTCAATGGTATTTTAATACAGTTTATGGCCAAAGGGATTCGGGTAATCATTATTGCTTTGGCCGTCAGTATCGTGGTACAGGAATGGGGCTATAATGTTAACAGTTTTGTGGCGGGACTGGGGATTGGGGGTTTAGCCTTTGCTCTGGCGGCCCAGGACACCCTGGCCAACCTTTTTGGCGGGATGGTCATTACGCTGGATAAGCCCTTTACCCTTGGAGACTGGATCGAGACACCATCAGTGGAAGGGGTGGTGGAAGAAATTTCTTTTCGGAGCACCCGGGTCAGAACCTTCGCGCAAGCTCTGGTCCATGTACCGAATGCCAATATTGTAAAGGATCCGATAACGAACTGGAGTCGAATGGGAAAACGGAGGATTATGTTTACACTGGGGGTCATGTATTCCACACCCCGGGATAAACTGGAAAAATGCACAAGACTGATAGAGGCTCTTCTTTATGAGCACAAAGAGATTGACAAGGAGTACATTATCGTTCGATTCAATGAGTTTAATCATAGCAGTCTGGACATCTTTATATACGGCTTCGCCTTAACAACCCAGTGGGATGAGTATTTACGGATTAAGGAAGATATTAATTTCAAAGCCATGGATATTCTTAAAGAAGAAGGGGTTTCAGTAGCTTTCCCATCTCGAAGTATCTATTTTGAAAACCCGATTTCCCAAGAATTTCAGAGGATCGAAAATGATAAGTCTTCAAGTGAAACAAATGGATAAAAATCGGATCTAGGTCCTGGAGGTGAATTGATGAAAACCGTTGAGCTCAAAGAGCTGAAAGAGTCTAAAGATTTTTTAAACGATGTAATCGATCATGTAAACGAACTGATCTTTGTGGTTGATCAAAGCCTTAAAATCAAACGCTTCAACGAGGCCTTTCAAATGTATGCCAATGAAAAAGACCAAAGAATTTATGAAGAATATTTCGGAAACGTGATCAGTTGTGAAAACGTGGTAGTGCAACAGCAGAACTGTACCACAACAGAACGTTGTAATATGTGCATATTTCGGAAAAGCATGGTAGAAGCGCTGAAGGGAAAGACCGTAAAGAATAAAGCCTCAAGAATACTTTTTCGAGACGGAAAAGAAGTTAAAAGACATTTTCAGTTCACTGCAAAGCCTATAGAATACCGAGGAGAGCGAATGGGCCTTCTAATTATTGATGATGTTACAGAACTGGAAGAGCAAAAACAAAAGCTCAAGCAGTTAAACGAAATAAAAAATCGATTTTTAGGAACTGTAGCCCATGATTTAAAAAATCCCATCGGAGCAATTCAATCCTTGGTCTACGTACTCTCTGAAGAGAATAATTTAAAGCAGGAGCAGATAAGCTATGTAGATGAAATTTATAGAACCAGTGAATATATGATGCGTCTTGTTGAGGATCTTTTGGATATTTACAAAATTGAAACCGGCAAGGATAAACTTCAGATGGAATCACAAGACTATGAAGAGGTCCTTAAGGAAGCGCTGAGATACAATGAAATAGCAGCAAAGAATCGGGAAGTCCTTATACTTCCTGAAGTTTCAACAGAGTGTCGAGAGGTTCTTATCGACCGCAATAAGATTATCCAGGTGATCGGAAACTTAGTGGGAAACAGCTTGAAATTCTCCACAGCAGGGCAGAAGGTTGCACTACGTGTGTATAGAAAGAATGAAGAGTTGATTACCGAAGTAAGGGATCAGGGTCCCGGGATAAAGCCGGAAGAGCAGGAATACATTTTTGAAGAATTTTATAAGGGGAAGGTCCAACCGGAAGATCTGGTCGATTCCAGTACCGGCCTTGGTCTTGCCATATCGAAAAAAATCGTTGAAGCCCATGGTGGAACTATCGGTGTACATAGTCAATGGGGAAAAGGGGCATGCTTTTATTTTACCCTTCCCTTACATCCTTCAAAAAAGACTATTAGCAAATAAAAAAACCCTCGAATCCGAGGGTTTTTCTATATGCTACTTAAGAATACCGGTTCTTAAAGATTTACTTCCACGTCGAACTGCTCTTA
>JBEPWR010000286.1:0-2569 GCA_041642335.1 Eubacteriales bacterium | reverse complement strand
AAATATCTCCACGCTTTTATACTGTTTTAGTTTTCGGATCCCCTTCTTCATAATTATAATCCCACCACTTCCAATATTGCCATAATGCCGATTAATAAAAGAGCAAAGGGCAGGGTATATTTAAAAGGATTCCCTTTCATTCTTTGAAATAATGATACTTCGCTAAAATGATCATCCTCAATCAGCTTGCTTTTTTTCAGCCAGCTATAGATGGAGGCGAAGATCCCCGAGCCGATTATTATTCCGACCATCCCTCCAATAAGACCATCCAAATAACCATTTCCCACGGCTCCGGCAATGGTTCCGGGACAGTATCCGAGGATTGCAAATCCTACTCCAAAAATCAATCCTCCGATTACGGCATTTTTAATGGAACCGGATTTTGGATGAATCTGAACTTTCCCTTTCGGATACAGATAGCTGATCCCAAGCATTGTTACGATCACTGCACTTAACATGATTTTTAATACGGTAAAATCCATAAGTCGCAGCTGAGCCAAAATCACATCATATTTTGTCACGCCACCTTTTTGCAGTAAAAAGCCAAACAGGATCCCAATCAACAGGCCAAGAAATAATTGCAGTTTATTATTTTTATAATACGTCTCCATAGCTACCCTCCATTCCTACAAACTGTATTTGATCAGTGCGGTTATAATCCCTCCGACAAAGAAAGAAATCGCTGCTATCCAGCTGATAATGGATAATTGACTGGCCCCACTGATTCCATGACCGCTTGTGCATCCTCCTGCCCATCGTGCACCGATTCCAAGAATCACGCCTCCGATTAGAGCCGTAAAAAACCTCGGTAAAAATTCCGCAGAGAAATTGGATGCCCACATCTCGGGAACCAGCACTAGTTGAAAATCTCCGGATAAGGTAGCGGACAGAAAGGATCCGATAATAATTCCAAGAACCAGCATTACACCCCAGTCCACCTCCGGAGTTTTTTTATTATAGTATTCATTCTTCTCGACTTTTTCCCGTTGAAATATTTTTCTGATCATTCCGCTTACTTTCAGATAGGTCGTGGACGCCGATAAGGGTTTGTTTGAAATTCTCATCGCTAAAATATTTAATAGGCCGATTAAGCCGCCGACTACATAGGGTGACCACTGAAGGTCTGTAAGAAAATCCATAGCTGTTTCTCCTTTCTTAATTTTCAATGTCTTCTTTTATCCTTGAAGGCTAATCCTTGTTCCCATTTAATTAGTAGAAGAAATAAATCATTGATACCACTACCGCGAGAAATGCGATCGTCATCAATCCTCCGGCTAACATATAATCTTTGTTTCGGTAACCTCCGGGTCCCATCGTGAAAGCATTTACCTGGTGTGTCGGTAAAACAAAGGAATTATTGGTTGCCACGGCTACTAATAAGGCTAACACTCTGGGGTCCGACCCGAAATTCTCTGCTATAATCAGCACTAGAGGAACCAGCAATACGGTAGTAGCAACATTAGACATAAAGAGGGAAAATACAGAAGCCAGTAAGGCAAGAGTTATCAGTATCGGAATTTCTCCGAATCCTCCCACGATATTCATCAGCCCTCTTGCGGCAAGTTCCGCCCCTCCGGTTTCTTCAAAAGCAATTCCCAATGGAATTAACCCGGCCAATAGAAATACCGTTCGCCAGCCAATTGCCTGGTACAGTTCTTCCTTCGGAACAACCCCCAAAACCACCATCATGAGTGCTCCGGTAAAGAAGCTCAGTGGAAGGGAAAAACCCAGGATTACCAGCAAAATTCCAAGTCCCGTCGCAAAAAGAGCTTGCAGCTTTCGGTCCTTCCCTTCTTTCTGAGGGGCCTTTACTTCCGTCATCACCACAAATTCCTTGGAGGATTTCATGCGCTGAAGATCTTCCCATCTTCCAAACACAACCATCTGCAGACCGGCTTTCATCGGTTCTTTTAACAAATCGGTTTTTTCGCCTTCCTGATGAATGTAGGCAACGGGCTCCACCTTAAAGTTCTTTCGAAGCGCAAACTCCCCTAAGGTTTTTCCGATTGCTCCGGAACGGGGTGGTACAATGATTTCGGCAAACCCGGCATAGTCTTCCTGGTCCAAATTGGAAAACTTATCCAGCTCTTCTTTTCCCTCCACTTTTTCACTTTTAATAAAGGCTTCCAAATTTTCTTTTTTACCCAGGATCGCCAGACATTGGTTTTCCTTTAAGGTGGTCTTTCTCCAGGGAATATAGGTTTTGCTGCCTTCTTCAGAAATTCCCAGTATATGAAGGTTGTATTTTTCCCAAATCCGGATCTCTTCAATGTTTTTCCCGGTTAGAGAACTATCTTCAGGAATTCGTACTTCCTTAAGCTCACTTGGAAGATCATACAGCAGTTGTAAATCTTTTTCTTTTTCTGATTTTTTCTCATTTTCTTCTGAAGGGAAAATCAGATCCCCCAGAAAGTAAAACAGTGCAATGCCCACGGCAAGCAATGCAAGGCCAATGGGCGTTACACTAAATAGATTAAACCCCTCATAACCGCCATCATTTAAAAGATCATTCAGTACAACCAAGGGTCCCGAGGCCACCATGGTTAAGTTTCCCCCTAAAATTGCGGAA
>JBEPWR010000285.1:0-2582 GCA_041642335.1 Eubacteriales bacterium | reverse complement strand
CTTCCGATAAAAAAACCAAAGATCATCATCAGTACAATCCAAATTACCATGGCTCCAAGGGTTTCCTCCCGCAGAACAATCCAAATGGAAAACAGGATAAAGCCTACATACAGATCCACAAGGGAAACCATTCCCCAGGGATTTCGAAGCAGTTCCCCTCCATCTTCACGAAAATCACCATTGATAAAGGCATTCCCGATCACCAGGGTCATTGCCAATACCCCTAACCATCCTAAGACTTTTATTGCTTTCATCTTTCCCTCCTTCTCCGCCTCTGTGAAAAAAAGCATTCCTCTTTTATTGAAAGAAGTGTCGGATCCACTCATAGGGCTGATAAAAATGATTCGCGGCCCGGAATACCGCATCACACTTTTGATTCTTTTTCTCATGGCCGGTGTATAACAAGGGGTTACGCACCTTCTACAGGATTTTTTATTGCTGCCGTAGGGACAATGTTCGAGTCTTTTCATCGCATATTCCAAAAGCTCTTTACATTCATTACAGGGCCTTTTTTTATGATGATGATTCTTCCTGCAGTAAAACCTGATCATCCAGCCGATGGTCTTTTTTTCCTTTTCAATTTTATTCATACCCTCTCTCCTTAGATCCTAAAGCCTCCCAACAGTAAATTTTCTTCCCCCGCCAGGGCTTTCCCGTGGATTCCATGAATGTCCTCTTTGATGCCCACCACATTACTTAAGGCCTCCAGCTCTACCCCCGGCGTGTTGCTTGCCAGGTAGCGCATGAAAATATTTCCTTTTTTCTTTGGATAAAAATCCACCTGGATCTGTTTTTCTCCTAAAGCCTCTTTAAGATGGCAAAGGGCATCGTCCAATCCTCCGATTTCATCACATAGCCGCTGATCCAATCCGTCCAGTCCCGGCCAGATTCTCCCCTTAGCCACGGCTTCCACGGCTTCTTTTGAGAGATTCCGTTCTTTCGCCACTTTAGCTTTGAACCCTTCATAGATCTGATCGATTTCCCCCATAATCAATTCTTCCTCTTTTTCGTCGCGTTTGCGCCATACCGACATTATATCGGCAAATTCTCCGTCCTGTATTCCATCATGGGTGATCCCTTTTTCTTCCAGAAAGCTTTTCAAATAAAACAGGATGGTAATGACTCCGATGGATCCGGTTATCGTGCTTCTCTGGGTATAGATTTTCGACCCCGGAATGGAGATATAGTATCCTCCAGAGCCTGCAATACCGGTTTGGACCACCACCAGGGGTTTTTTCTTCTTGAGCATCAGCAGGGCATGATAAATCTCCGCCGACGCCGTAGCAGAGCCGCCACCGGAATTCACTTTGAAAACCACTCCTTTGATCCTTTTATCCTCCCGTAAGCTTTCAATTTCTCGAACCATACTCTGGTCTCCGATGGAGGGACCCATCAGACCTCTTTTTTGGCTCTCTCCGTCAACGATATTTCCGTCAAAGCTTAAAACCGCCACTTTTTTTCCCCGGCCATAGGCTTCCTCATGGAATTTGATTTTTTCCTCCTGAACCTTGTCAATCTTCCAAATCCTTAGTAGGTCCTGCTGATAGGCAATTTTGGTAATGATATTTCTTTCCAGGGCTTCCGTCATTCTGATACTCTTGCCCTTCTTCAGTTCCCTAAAGAAGTCCTCCGACAGGGACAGATTTTCGATGATCTGATTCTCCAGGGTTTCTTTAATTCGCTGTAATACGAGGCCATAGGCTTCCCGCTGTTCTTTTTCCATTTTATCCGTTCGAAATCCGTCCGCCGCCCCTTTATACTCCCGTCTTCGATACACATCGGCTTTTACATGAAAACGGTCCAGCATTTCCTTATAGTAATTTCGTTTCATGGAAGAACCCCAGTGAAGGATCACACCATCCTCGGGCATGATTCGATGATGACAAAAAGAGGCAATAAACAGTTCCTTTATTTCATAACCCTTGGCATAACAGTAAAGGGTTTTTCCATGATCCCGCAGCTTTTGAAGCCCTCTTCCCAGTTCCTCCAGCTGTCCCGGATAAATCTGAAAACCGGGATCGAGAACAAAGTAGATCTTTTGAACCCGCTTTTTTTCCAAAATCTCCTCAATCATAATTTTCCAGCGATCCATGGAAAATTCCTTATCCGGGTCAACAATCGGGTTTGTTTTATAAAGATTTTTGGATTCCACGACCCGGCCTTTAAAATGAACTTTTACATATTTCATTAAAATCCTCCTCTTTAATTCCAATTTGGTTGAGTTTGTATTCTTCTCTATTATATAATATCTTCGACATTGGCATGGATTTTTCCTGCTAACCGAAAAAATCCTGATCTTCTATTGATCTTTCGTATCACTAATTATATAATATTAAAATGAGCTATAAAAACTTAAACCCCATCATAAAAAAATTCATACTGGTTGTCTTCCTATACGGCCTAACCTCAGCATCCTTTAACGGATTTTTCGGAATCTATGTTAAGGAACTCGGTTATCCTGAGAGTCTGGTCGGTACCATTTTGTCCCTCCGAAGATTATCCGTGGGACTTTTCACCTTTTTAATTGCCTTTATCGCAGGCCGTATCGGCCATAAGCGGACCTTGATGCTGGGACTGTTAAC
>JBEPWR010000284.1:0-2589 GCA_041642335.1 Eubacteriales bacterium | reverse complement strand
TGCAACGGTAACGCAGTATTGATAACTGTAATCGGAGATATAGGGTTGGGAAGTAAACGCCTCTCCTTGAATGCTTTTTTTGAAGTAAGGCCGGTGTTGAAAGTTCCCTGATATTTCTTCATTAGAATCTTTAATCGCAATTCCCTGAAGATCCCCTTCCCGGTCCATGATACTGATCAATTGAAAATAGGGGTTTTCCTGAATGGTCGCTTGTAATAGCCTGCGAAAGGTTTTTGTACGCATTTCCTTAACCTCCGGTTGGCCGGCAATCTTTTTGATTTCCTTCAATCCTTTTTTTATAATCTCTCGGGTTTTTTCTGTAATTTCATAGTCCTGTACAAAGGTTTCCACCAACTGATCCACTTCCTTCGTCATGGCTCCCAGCTTCTTGATATCTTCAAAAATCAGTTCAATGGAAGCCGTCTGTTCCTCGGAGGAAGATGCGGCTTCCTGGGAAAAACTGGACGTCTTTTCCATGGCCAGAGCAATGGTATCGATGGAGTTCTTTACCCGTTCAACCAGATCATACTGATTTTTCGCAAGACGACGGATATCCCCAATAGCCTCTGCCGTCTCTTCGGTGGACTGTACGATCAGACTTAACTCCTCCTTGCTTTGATTAACCAGGGTCAGTTCCGAAGAGATTTTTTTATTCTGTTCTTCAATTTCTTCTGCGATGTTTTTGGTATTTCCCACGATTTCCCGGATAATTTCTTCAATATCCTTGGAATGATCCGCGGACTCCGTTGCCAGTTTTTTTACTTCCTCCGCAACTACGGAAAAACCCTTTCCCATCTCTCCGGCTCTTGCGGCTTCGATCGAGGCGTTCAAGGCTAATAAGTTGGTATTATCACTGATTCCCGCCACAAGGGTGGTGATTTTCTGAATACTTTCCGCTTGGGCCTCCAGATTTTTCATCTTCTTTCCTAAATTCTCACTCCACTGGCCGTTTTCATTATAACTGTTTATGATTTTTTCCAACAGCTCTACACTGCTATGGACCACTTTCAATGTCTCTTTCGCCATGAGTTCAGTTTTTTCACTGTATCGAAGGATCCCCTGCATATCCTTGGACATGGTTTCCGAAACCCTTTTCATATTGATCAGGGCTTCATTTTGCTCCGTAGCTTCGGCGGCAATATCCATTACCCCTTGGGAAATCTCCTGGGACGCATCAAAAATCTGTTTGGTATTGCTTTCAATTTCCTTGGCGAAAATCATGTTTTTTTCATTGGCTCCATTGATATTCCCCACAAGTTTTTTCACATTCCCCAATAATTTCCCCAGAGAACCTTCCAGTTTGCCTAAGTCCTTGGTCTGATTCCCACTAAAATGCAAGGTTAAATCTCCTTTTGCCACCCTTTCAACTTTTTCCTGTAAGGATCGAATCTTTGTGCTATGTAATAAAGTCATCTACGTACCTCCCTCATCGATTTGTATTGTATTGAAGTTTACTATACTATTCTAGATAAACCCTCGAATTCCCTTCATTTTTCGGTAAAAATCTTTTGCCATACATTTTTCCGAAAAAAAGCTCCGGAATCCTTAAGGGTTCCGGAGCCTGCTATTGTATTTTTTTCTTAACCTATTAGTAACGGAAAACGGCTGCGATCTTATGATTCTCGGGCATTTTCTCCTCTTCAAGAATATAGACCTTTCCTCGGTTAATAAAGGTTTGCAGGGCGGCGAAATTAAATAATTCTTCCTGTTTCTCATCGGGACCTTCGCCGGTTTCCACTTTTTGATTTTTGGAGTCATAAGTGCCCCAGAGTTGCGCGCCTTCCTTAATCATTAAGGATTCAATCCGTTGATTGAATGCAGCGTTAACGATTACTTCAATATCATGGGACGCCTTTCCTGAACCGATCAGATTATAATACTTATCCAGAGCCTCATTTTCTTCCTTTTCCAAATGAGGTTTGATCAATTTCCATCCTTCCTCCTGAAGTTCTGTCAGATTTTTATTATCCGGATTCCCGACAATGCCTTCATCCATAAGTTTCGGATATTTGTTGTTCTCCTTAAAAATCGGATGAAGATAATCCACCGCTGCCAGAATCATGGGAATGTCTTTATTGTCCAGAGCTTTATAAAGGCTCTGGCTTACCACCTGAAAATACTTACCGATATCCACTTTTTCGTCTTCCATTCCATATCCGTGGCCATGGAAAACCGCATTGCCTCCCGGGGTTCTTGCACTTTGCTGTAGTGTAGGATTCGGAATGTCGTACTGCAGGGCCTCATCAAAGTTTTTCGGCACATCTTCCAGTTCTACTTCCGACACTTCATCCCGGGTACAATGAAGGAGTCGAACATCATTTTGACTAATGGCTAAAACATAAAACTGTCCGTTTCGCTGAAATACCGGGAATAAGGGTTTGATATAAAAATGGTCTTTTGCTACCACGGTATCGTCAAACTCCACGGGCATATTATAATGATATATTCCATCTTCCGTAGCAAAAATGGCAAATCCTTTATCCAGGGCATTCCAAAACTTGGTGTACTCCACCAGCTCTTCCATAGGATCCGTGAACTTTTTAATTTCTCCGTCATCCAAGCCCCGTTTTTCTAATTCTTTAGCCAGAT
>JBEPWR010000283.1:0-2589 GCA_041642335.1 Eubacteriales bacterium | reverse complement strand
AAACCGGAGTTCTTAAACCGGGTGGATGATACCGTGATGTTTAAGCCCCTTCGAAAGGAAGAACTCTTTAAAATTGTCGAGCTCAGCCTGCGGGATCTGCAAAAACGGCTGGATGACCGTCACATCACCCTCAGTATCACCGAGGAAGGAAAACGCATCATCGCCGAAGAATCCTATTCTCCGGTATATGGTGCAAGACCCCTGAAGCGCTTCATTCAAAAGCATCTTGAAACTCAAATCGGCCGCATGATCATCAAAGGGGAGATTCAGGATCACCAAAACATCGAAATTGACGGAGCAGACGGTGAGCTGATTTTCAACACTTAACTCAAAATAGCTCAAAGGGGACGGGGGTGTTCGGTTCACTCCAAGCAAAAAACTTTACCGTTTTTTAACCTTATCTTAACGCTCCCCTAACAAAATATTCGATCAGACTGATATACTAAAGAAGAATTAAAGCTAACCCCTTTAGCTCCCCCCCCATAATTTACAATATATCGAGAACACTAAAAGAAGCATCCTTTCCCCTGGATGCTTCTTTTAGTGCTTTTATTCAGCTGATTTTGGGTATACTAATGATAAATGCAAAATTGGAAGCTAAAATTCAACAGCAAAGCAAAGGAGGCAACTTATGTTTAAGGAACTATCAATCTCCACATCAGAAAAAAATGAGTTCATCGACATTACCGATAAGGTTAAATCTCATCTGCAGCGAACAAAAGTCCGGGAGGGAGCAGTAACGATGTTTGTGCCCCACACCACAGCGGCGGTAACCATTAATGAAAATGCCGATCCGGATGTAAAAAGTGATATGATACAGGCGCTAAAGCGCATGGTTCCCACAGATGCACACTATGACCACCGGGAAGGAAACTCCCCGGCTCATGTGAAGGCAAGCCTGCTCGGAGCCAGTGAAACAATACTGGTTCATAAGGGAGAACTGATCCTTGGAACCTGGCAGGGAATTTTCTTTTGTGAGTTCGACGGACCGAGGACCCGGAAACTGATGATCAAAATTGATGCAACAGAGGAGGAAACATAATGGAATGGATTTTTGTTCGACATGGAGAAACCGACGATAATCTCCAAAAGGCCTTTGCCGGATGGACTGACAGCAAACTTTCGAAAAATGGGGAGAATCAAGTGAAAGCCGTAGCAAAGCAGTTGGCAAAGGAAATGGTAGAAAAGGATCAGATTGCACTTTACAGCAGTCCACTGCACCGTGCGAAAGTCCTGGCGCTGGCGATTGAAAAAGGTATTAATTATCATCGGGATCTGTCAAAAATTGAGGCTACCTTCATAGAGGATCTGAAAGAGATTCATTTCGGCATATTCGAGGGGCTCAGTAAAGAAGAGGTAGTTGAGCGTTATCCAGAGGAATGGCAATCCCTGCGTGAGAATTTCGGAACCTACTCTATCCCTGAAGGAGAGACCGTCGAGGCATTTCACAGTAGAGTTGTAGCAGCACTTAAAGAAATTGAGAAGCAAGGATCTGAGGATCAGACGAACGTGGTGGTAACCCATGGCGGGGTAATTCAATCCGCGCTGATTCACTTACTCGATCTGCCGCTCGAAAGCCGCTGGCATTTTAATACGCCTAATGGCGGAATTGTTAAAATTGAGGTAATAGAAGGCTTTGGGATACTTAAAAGTGTTTGTTAAACTGTGTCAAACCAAAAGGGACGGAGGTTTTCGGTTCGAAATTGGGATATAGTCCCAAGTTGGACTCAAATACCTCCATCCTTTTTGATTTTCTTTGATTTTTGACCTCCAGTCTACATTTCCGTCTACAGACGGAGCGGGATATAGCCTTAAGACGCTGTAGAAAGGATATAAAAACCGATATTATTGAGGTAGTGTACGTTCTATGCCGATAACCGGCAGCTACATAATTCGAAAATGGGGGAATGCAGGTTGGATTTAATGAAAAGCGCAGAAATATTAATTGATAAAATTGAGCAGGACTACAAGGATGATATCGCTGTGGTGGTGGTTATGGGCTCCTATATTTATAATGAAACCCACAGTCGGTCGGATCTGGATATGTATTTTGTGCCAAAGACGGAGCGGGGAAAAAACCTCGGCACGGTATTTATCATTGACGGGATCGGATTTGATTTCTGGCCGATCACCTGGGAGCGACTGGAGCGCATTGCCGGTCATGAAGAGCGGATAACCTCGATTGTAACGGAAGGGCGGGTCATATACTCAGGCTCCGAGGAGGATCTGGAAAGATTCAATCAGCTAAAAGCCAAAGGTCTGGATGATAAGGACCGGGGTATGTTTATACAAAAATCGAAGCAGCAGTTTCAAAAAACCTATGAAGCATATTTTAAACTTTTACAGGATAAAACCCTTAGCGGTGCGAGAAAGCATGCAATGGAAATTATATTCTCCCTAACCTATGCCACTGCTCTCTTAAATGGTACGACGGTCAAGCGGGGAAGAGGAAAATTGAAAAAGGAAATACTGAATATGGATCTGGTTCCGAAAGATTTTTCAGCGCTGTATGATACGGTATTTATCAGTCAGGATATTAAGGAGATCCAGGATAACTACCGACAGCTGATGATCAATATGGAAGACTTA
>JBEPWR010000282.1:0-2594 GCA_041642335.1 Eubacteriales bacterium | reverse complement strand
TACTTTTAAATCCGTATTCTCATAACTCTCTTCTTTCAATGCCTGCTGCATCTCTGTACCTCCCTTTTGAACCGAAAAAAATCCTCCTTATACACGACAACGAGGCAAATCCACCCGCAGCTGGCTACCATAGTGAAATCTCACTTTAGGCCCTGTTAGCTTTGCGTCTTTGTCTTTCGACAAATTTGCCTATGAAATTATTGAACCGTCGACCCTTTTCATATGGTATTAATTCAAATCCGATAAAATATAGTACTATTATACCATTTTTATGAAAGAAAGCAATTCTTTTCTTTGATTTTTCGAAATATTTGCCGTTGTCCATTAACAATAATCATTATTAAAATTCCTGATCCTCGTTCAGGAGCAGGTCTGAGAGCTCTACGATCATTTCTTCCAATCCTTTCGTTGAAATATCCAATGTTTTTAATGCAGTGGGATCAAAACGATAATTCAGACCTTCCACGCCCACATTTTCAATCATCATCATGGTAATGGCATCGGCGATATGAATTAAGGATACCAGTTCCTTCGCCTGACTGGCTTCCTCCGGACGATGGTGGTAAGCGATAGCCTCCGCCAGATTCTCGGGCAGATTCCACTTTCTGGCTATTTCAAACCCGATTTCGGCATGATTGAACCCCAGCACTGCTTCTTCGCCCTGTAGAAAACTGATCTCCTCCTGTTCGATTTTCTCCAGGATCTCCCGATATTCCTCTTTCATATAATAATCCAGAATCACTTTCCCGATATCTCTCAGGAGTCCGGCAACATAGGCTTCCTCAACCTTTTTGAACTTAATTTTCTTCGCGATATGCCGGGCAATAATGGCGCCTGACTGGGACTGTCTCCAGAGATCTTCTTTTTTTAGACCGTAGGCATCCAGATCTCTAATATACATGGTGTTTACCGTGCTTGCCAGAACAATATTTTTAATCGTATTAAAACCAAGCAAAACCACCGCTTGGGATACTGTGCTGATTTTACTCGGATATCCGTAATGAAGAGAATTTGAAAGCTTCAGTACCCGGGTGGTTAAACTCTGATCCTTTAAAATTTCTTTTTCCAGATCTTTAATATCCGAGTTGGGATCCTCTGTAAGTCGGATAATATTTCTCAGGGCAACCGGCCACGCCGGCATTTCTTCTATACTGGCTACAATCTCCTCCATAGGTACTTTTTTCATCGTCATCCCCCCTAACTTATTCTTTTTGGTTCCTGTAATACTATTCGGCATTTTCTCCTAAATTCTTTGAAACTATTTTTCTTTCATAGACTTCATTAAACAACCTTGAACTAATAATAAAATCCGCTGTCGCCTTGTTGGGAGCTACAGGTATATCATATAAAGCAGCAATTCGAAGCAATGCCTTAACATCGGGATCATGGGGTTGTGCCTCCAGGGGATCCCAGAAAAAAATCATCATATCAATTTTTTCTTCCGCAATGGCCGCTCCCACCTGCTGGTCTCCTCCTAAGGGTCCGCTTTTATAGCCCTTCACCATGAGCTCCGTATGATCTTTGAGCAACTGCGCCGTGGTACCTGTCCCCACTAAGCTATGGGGTTCCAAGGATTCTTTGTGTTTTCGGACCCATTCAATAAGGTCTTTTTTTCGGTTATCGTGGGCAATTAAGGCAATACTCTTTTTCCTTTTTGATTTCGCTAGTCGATATCCGTATTTCATCTGTTCAGCCTCCCTTATCTACAAACAATTGTTTTTATTTTACGTAAAATATATTCTATCCCTTGTATGGCTCTGTCCTGGCCATGAATTACAAAAGATAGGGCCAGAAAAGGTGCATTGCCGCAAAGACAAATACCAGAACGCCCACCCGGCGATGGACCCTCCTCCAGTGTTTCTTAAAAGCTTTGACTCTTGGTCCGATCAGCGCAATCAGGGCCATTAGAAGCACCGTATAGAGCAAAAGGGTTCCGGTATGCCATGTGGTTAAACTGAAGGCCTGAGACCCGTGGTAAAACCCAATGGCTAAAATTACAAATCCTAAAACCGGATGGGCTTTTCTTGAAAATTGATAAAGTCGTCTCCAGTTTTGAGCTTTTTCCTTACCCTGTTCCTTCTGTTTTTTTACATATAGCTTTTTTATTGGGAAAATGCTTCCCATAATCACAATCAAAACGATGTTGGTCCATCCTGCCAGCGTAACCATTAATCGGCCTCCTTTTACTAAAGAACAGTTCTATTCTGCTACCTTACTGCTTATATTGATCAATTTATTGATTTCCCAGGGTTTTATCAATGTTTTCCCGAAGCCCTTCCGTAAGCTTTTCTGTTAAGGTATGGGCTTCATCTCCCTCGGAGGGATAGGTTACAAAGTATTTTCCTAACTGATATGCTTTCATTGCCGGTTCTTTTTCCTTCAGTTCTTGGAACCGGTTTTCTATCTTATCCTGAACAATTTTTCTTTTTATCTCATCACAAAAAGGCAAGATCCCTACAAAGGTCTGGCTTCCGTACTGCAGCAAATGATCCGTCTCAAATAAAAGATCTTCGATTTCCCCTTTGATAAGGGAAGACAGCCGGTAATATTCCTCTTCAATGAATTGATTCTGCAGTTCTTCCGGTTTGAAGAAA
>JBEPWR010000281.1:0-2597 GCA_041642335.1 Eubacteriales bacterium | reverse complement strand
AGTATAGTATCCGGCCGCTCGAAGGTATTCGGGAAACGCTTTTACAAACGGTGGAGGAACTACCTGATAGGGGGTGACTGCACTACTGACCAGCGGCTCATCGTCTGATATAGTTTTATGGGCATGTCCGGTATGAGTCGGGCGGTGATGATGCGCACCAATCGAGGACTGGTGCATGCCCGAAATAATGGCCGTGCGACTCGGAGAACAAACCCCGGCTGTAGTAAATGCTCGGGTGAACATTTCCCCTTCAGAGGCCAGCTGATCAATTACCGGTGTTTCCACTATTGGATCCCCATAGGCCCCTATTAATGGAGATATATCTTCCACCGATATCCAAAGAATATTTGGTCTATCGATATCTAATTTATCACTCTGTGCCTTTAGAGTTTCTCCAGTTGTCATTGCCACAAAGAATACGATAACAACCCATATATATTGTAGTTTCATAAACAAATTTTATGTGTAAAATTTTTCTCTAAAAAATATCATACTTGAGTACATCAATACTTCCCATATTTTATGATTCACTGTTGCTGAACAGGCAATGGCTCTTCCTCAAAATCTGCATCATTTACCCACCCCGTATTCATCTGTTCCCCGGACATATACCGGTGGTAAAAATTATACGTCCCGTCATCCATATAGCGGTACTCGTCAAAAATATACCCCCGTCCGAACATCCGCGGATCTTCCTGTTCCTTTAGTCTCTGGTATAGTTCCGTTTTTAGTTTCTGCTTGGTTTCTTGGTATTCGGGATCCCCGGCCAGGTTATGGAGGGCATCCGGATCCTCTGCAATATTATAGAGCTCTTCAATCGGACGCTTTCCAAAGTTCTGATCCCAGTAGTGATACATCCCGGCGGTGGTGCGGTGGTCAAGAATGAGGGTTTTGGTCGGACTACCATCGGTGTTCAAGTACCCGGTTTCCGGATTGCCGGCCGGCCACCGATCCGACTCGAAGTTACGCAGGTACATCATATCGCCCCGGATAATACCTCGAATGGGATATCCCCAATCATAGGGGCGGCCAACGTCGTGACGTTCTTTCCCTAGCAACACATGGTCGCGATCGGGATTAACCTGGCCCTCCTTCTCGGAGGAAAATATATCGGTCAGGCTTCGACCTACGGTGGGGTGCATGCCGCTCTCCTCCCAGTTAAGTCCGGCCAGCTCGATGAAGGTCGGGGCAAAATCGGTGAAACTGACAAAGTCCTCCACCACTCGTCCGGGCTGGGCAATCCCCTCCGGCCACATAATAGCCAAGGGCATATGTGCCGAATGTTCATAGGTCTGCCCCTTGATGCGGGGGAAGGGCATGCCGTTATCGGCGGTGACCACAACAATCGTGTTCTGCAGTTCCCCGTGCTCTTCGAGCAGGGCAAGCATCCGGCCGAGGTGTCGGTCGAAATGCTCGATTTCAAAGGCATAATCCAGCATATCTGTGCGGACACTATCACGGTCGGGCCAGAAGGCTGGCACCGAATCAATCTCCGCTGGATCCTTGCCTCCTTTCTCGATGCCGGATCGGTATTCGTAGGCGCGGTGTGGCTCGGTTGCCCCATACCAGAAGGCAAACGGTTCATCTCCGGCCCGGTCCTCCAGGAAGGCTTCAAAATTAGCAGCGTAATCGTTATTGCTGATGCTCCTCGTAGGCGGCTCCGTTTCATGCTCATCGTAGGGCTGTCCGGCCAGATGACGGGGCTCGCCGTCGGCCGTCTCAGCTATCCCGGGCGCCCACTTTTTGCCCGTACTTCCGACAAAGTAACCGGCCTCCGCCAATGCTTCGGTATAAACCTTAAATTTCTGGGGGAATTCCGCCCAATGGTTACCTGCCTCCTCCAGCTGCCAGGAATTCCGGCCGGTCAAAATTATCGCTCGGGAGGGCGCGCATTTGGGGTTGGGAACATAGGCCCGGTCAAATCGGATCCCCTCTTCGGCCACCCGGTCAAATGCCGGGGTCTCCACCCAATCGGTACCATAGGCAGAAGCGTGGGGAAACGACTGGTCATCACTGATCGCAAATAAAATGTTCGGTGATTTATTTTTATCCGGAGACTGCCCCATTCCGGATATCGGTATATAAAACAAGAATGTAATTATGGATAAAAAAAGAAATTTAATACTAGTTCTATCATTTTGCTTCAAAGACATCACATCGAATTAATGAATATTAAAAAGGAAAGGCGACTGAAGGTAATACTTCAGAAGTAAAAAAAACCAGTCCCCATTTGTTCAATCCGTTAGAAAAACTAAATTCAAATCATAAAAATTAATCTTCTACCTCACTTCCCCACCAGTTATTTTCGGGATTAAAATCTTCTGACAAATATTCCAGCCGTTGCTTTTCCAGCCGGGGCAACAGTTCCTCCTCGATATTTTCCAGATAGGCCGCCTCTTTTTCCGGATCATAAAGCGGATCCTTCTTAGGAAATTTTGCTCCCATTTCGGTTAGCCCATCTGAAAGCCGATTGCTCAGCCGCTCGGCAATTTGTGGATGCTTATCATATACATCGGTTGCTTCTTCAAGATCCGCCTCCAAATTATACAATACCTCACTACTGTCCGCGTGGTAGCGGATCAGCTTCCATGCCCCCT
>JBEPWR010000280.1:0-2621 GCA_041642335.1 Eubacteriales bacterium | reverse complement strand
CGTAAGAAGTGTAAAACTCGGCTTGAAAAAGGAACCGCGAAAGGTTTCAATTCCGGCGGTCAGATTTTTCGCAAATTCCGCTACCGTAATCAGGGTCCAGGAGGCAAAAATCCCCTGTTCCTTCATAGCCTCTACAAAGTACTTTATTTCTTCGGTCAACCTTGTTTCATTTTCCTCATCGGTAAGTCCCACAATTTTCAAAAATCCTTTCGGATAACATAGGTCCCGGACAAAGTCATAGTACTGATCCGCCTGTTCCGCCCGCTCGATCGGGAAAAGCAGATTGGCTTTCCAGACCCTTTCCATGGAAACATTTAAACCGGCAACCTTCTTTACCGCCCATTCCGCAACCGCTACAAAAATTCCGCTTCGCACGTCGCCAAAGGGGGCATTGAGACTTCGCTTAATCAATACCGTATGAATGGTTACCACCACGGCTACAGCAATCAAGCTGAATACCGGATTGATAATAAACATGGCAAATATACAGCCGACCAGGCCTAAAAGCGGGATCACCGGATGGAGCTTGAAGGTGGGCCGAAAACTGACCAGATTGAGGTTTTGTTCAATAAAAACCACCATATTGATCATGGTATAGGTAATCAGAAAAAACATCGTAATCAGCGGCGCTATCGTATTCAGTTCACGGAGCATCAGAACTCCTAAAACGATGGCCCCGGTAAGAAAGAGTGCATTTCGGGGCTCGCCTCTGGGTGTGGTTTTTCCGAACCAGCTGCCCAGGGGTAAGATATTATGAATTCCGAGGGCCTGCAGAATTCGCGGCGCTCCAACGATTGAAGACAGTGCTGAGGAAAAAGTCGCGCCTAAAAGTCCGGCGATAACCGGCGGACCCCAGGCTGCCCGGTCAATCATGATCGTATAATTCTCCACCAGCTCCCCGGGGGATGCGGAGCGAGCCAGCCAATAACCTAAGGCCAGATAAATCAACAGACTTAGCCCAATAGCGCCCATGGTTCCCAGCGGGATGTTCTTTCTCGGATTTTTCAACTCTCCCGACATATTGGCACCGGCCATAATTCCTGTGGATGCCGGAAAAAAGACGGCAAAAACCGCCCAGAATCCGATCCCTTCAAAACTGTTTTCCGGTGACCCGGGAAACGCTCCCCACCACTGAATGGGATACTGCATAGAACCCTGTACGGCGGCCGTGCCCACGGATAGCAGGGCGATTCCGATTACCGCCAGAATAAAATACTGAATTTTGAACGCGAATCCCGCACTAATAAAGGCAATGGTAAAGATCACTGCAAATAACACAAGATCAATTAACAAAGCGGGATGTCCGGGAAAGATCCATTGCCATCCGCTTCGAAACCCGAATATATACATGGCTACTGCGAATGCCTGGCATAAATACAGCGGGATTCCGATACTTCCTCCAACTTCAAGACCCAGGGACTGGGATATGACCGAAAAAGCTCCACCGGCTCCGATTCGGATATTGGTTGTGATGGAGGACAGACAGAGGGCGGTGCAAATGGTAATACCGAAAGATAGCAGGATAATTGCTGTCCCCCCTAAAAGACCGGCGTTTCCGATGACCCATCCCTGTCTTAAAAACATGATCACTCCCAGAATGGTAAGAAGCGTCGGCAGGAACACCCCGGTAAAGGTACCGAATAGCCTGCTTTTCTTTTTTTCTTCGACCTGTTCCTTCAGATTTACATTCTCCGGGTGGTCCGGTTCTTTCCTCTTGTCCATTGTTCTCATCCTTTCAACAGTTGATTAAACTTCTTATAATTTTTCATTATCGAAGCTTCTCGGCAATCTTTTTTTCAATCTCCACGAATGCAAATACCGCTACTCCGCATAATAAGGGGAGCATCCACTGGGTTAAGTCGGTGTTCACCGAACCGAACCAGACCTGCATAAAGGGCAGGTAATTAAAGCCTAACTGCAGCAGGATCAGTGCCCCGGAAGAGATAAAGACCACCTTGTTTTTAAAGAATCCATGAGTCAATGTGGATTCCCGCATTTTTCGGCAGTTAAAGAGGTAAAAGAGTTCTCCGATGACTACCGTGTTAACGGAAACAGTTCTTGCCAAAGCGATGGAGCCGTTGTTTCCACTGTAGAAGTTGAAGACATACAGCGTGATCCCTCCGATAATTGCAGAAACAAATAGAATTCGAAGGAGAAAATAGCGGCCGATAATCGGTGTGTTCGGATCCCTCGGAGGCATCTCCATCGTATTTTCTTCTATCGGCTCAAATGCCAGCGCAATAGCCAGGGTAACCGTGGTTACCATATTGATCCATAAAATCTGTACCGGCGTAACCGGCAGTGTCATTCCAAAAAGGATTGCCGATACGATCACAACCGCCTCCGCTCCGTTCGTCGGAAGGATAAACAGTAAAGTCTTTCGTAGGTTATCATATATGGTACGTCCCTCTTCCACTGCGGATACAATAGAAGAGAAGTTATCATCCGCAAGCACCATGGATGCAGCTTCTTTGGTCACTTCCGTACCTTTAATGCCCATGGCAACACCGATATCCGCTTTTTTCAGTGCCGGTGCATCATTGACGCCGTCTCCGGTCATCGCACAAATCTGCTCATTCGCTTGCAGTGCGGTTACCAACCGAAGCTTGTGCTCCGGAGAA
>JBEPWR010000279.1:0-2642 GCA_041642335.1 Eubacteriales bacterium | reverse complement strand
GTTGAAAAATCTCCGACAATATTGCATAGATATCGGTATAGTAATAATAGAAGGTATTCCGGTTAATCTCACAGGCTTCCGCAATAGCCGTAACGGTAATTTTATTAAGGGGCCGATCATTAAGCATTCTTATGAATTCCTCACGAATCTTATTTTTAGTATAGGGTTGTGCCATTTTTCCACCTCCCGGTATAATGTAGCTACTTAAAAGTATATCATAAGGGCAGAGGCATGCAAAAAATATGTTGAGAAAAGAGCATCCTAGGGTAAATACATAATAGTGTAATAAACAGGCTTAGGAAAAGAGGTTAGGAGCGATAACATGAACGATACGGAAAAAATTAAAAAGCGGTATAACCGGGTTTCGAAAGTATACGATCTGCTGGAGAGCCCGATGGAATGGATGGTTTTTGAGGACTGGAGAATCGAAATAGCCAAGGAACTGGAGGGTAAAGTGTTGGAAGTCGGTGTGGGAACCGGTAAGAATATCCCTTATTATCCTGAAGATGTGGACGTTACGGCCATTGACTTCAGCGACAAGATGCTTGCAAAAGCGAGAAAAAAGGCGGAAAAAGTGAATAAAGAGGTTGAGCTATTCGAGATGGACGCCCAGAATATGAGTTTTGCCGACGATACCTTTGATACGGTATTTACAACCTGTGTGTTCTGCTCCGTTCCGGATCCCGTCAAGGGACTGAAAGAAATCAAACGAGTATGCAAACCCGGCGGAAAAATCATTATGATTGAACATGTTCGAAGTGACAAAAAAGTAATCGGCCCCCTGATGGATATACTTAATCCCATAAGTGTGAACTTCTACGGCGCAAATATTAATCGGCGTACGGTGGATAATGTGAAAAAAGCCGGTTTTGCCAACGTAGAAGTTGAAAACCTCACCGGAGATATCGTAAAGAAAATCGTGATTCGAAACGAGAAATAAGATGATAAGACCAGACAAGGCCCTGTCCCCTTGTCTTTTTTGTGTTTTTTGTTAAAAAAATAAAAAAACTATTGCTGGTTACGTTACGTAATATAGTAAAATATAAGTAACAAACCAATGGAAGAGAGAAAAGTTTCCAACAGAGAGGAGAAAATACGATGAAGGAGCCCGAAAAGAAGCTGACCGTAGGGCAAGTGGCCAAAAAACTCAATATTACCGTTCGTACGATTCAATACTATGACCAGATCGGATTGGTAAAGCCCTCGGATGTTACCGAAGGCGGCCGACGACTGTACAGTTTAAGGGATTACGTAAAGCTTCACCAAATCATCAGTTTAAAGGAATTCGGTTTTACCTTAAAAGAGATTAAGGAACGAATCATGCCGGCAGACAGTCTCGAGGAGATGGATCGGTATCTGAGGAAACAGGAGGCGCTGATTGAAGAAGAGATCCGGCGAAAACAGGTGACCTATAAATTGCTGCATCAGTTCCGGCAGGAGATGAATCAACTGGGAACCGTGGATTGGGAGGTGTTCGTGGAAATCATTGAACTCCTTCGAAATCAGGACGAACACTACTGGATTGTAAAATATCTGGATAAGGGGCTTTATGAAAAAATTAAGGAGCGAACCGCAAAAGATGCCGGACAGCGTTATATAAAACGGATGGAGAAATTATGTCATCGGGCAAAAGCTCTGAAGGATCAGGGGATATCGCCGCATTCCAAAGAGGGCATGGCCTTAGCCGAGGCGTGGTGGGATGAGATTATGGGCTTTACCAAAGGGGATATGAACATGATCCGGCAGTTGACGGAACTTACGGAGAAGAGTCGCCAGGAAAAACAAACGGAATTTTTACAAGCCTTCCGGGAAGTGGAGGATTTTATTTCCCAAGCGCTGACGGCATATTTTCAACATAATAAGATGGATCTTGAATAATTCGACGGAGTCGGAATAATTTGATAGAGCCTAAGGAGGAAGAACAATGATTACCGTAAAAAATCTTAAGAAAAGCTATGGGAAGGAAACCGTATTAAAGGGCATAGACTTCACCGTTAAGGAAAAGGAAATTTTTGCGCTCCTCGGACCGAATGGGGCAGGAAAAACCACAACCCTCGAATGTATGGAAGGACTCCGGAACTATGAGGAAGGAGAGATTTCGATCTTTGGCAAGTCACCGAAAAAAGCCATGGAAAGCGGTGTTATCGGAATCCAGCTCCAGTCTTCATCACTACCGGGAAACATCTCGGTTACGGATGCGATGAAACTCTATTGTACTTGGAATCAAATCCGTTTCCGGGGAGATCTGTTGGAAAAACTCGGCCTGGAGGCATTGGCGAAGCAGTCCTATAAGACCCTGTCCACAGGCCAGAAAAGAAAACTGCACTTGGCCCTGGCCCTGACCCATGAACCGAAGGTGCTCTTTTTAGATGAACCGACGGCGGGACTGGACGTAGAGGCGAGAGCCCATTTACACAGGGAAATTAAAAATCTTAAAGAACAGGGCACCACAATTATTCTCGCTTCCCATGATATGGCCGAGGTGGAAAGTCTTTGCGACCGGGTGGGAATCATGGTGCAGGGAAAAATGCGGGCGATCGGATTTCCCGGGGAGATCGTAGCGGAAGTGGAAAAAGAGCAGTGGATCGAAGTACAGTGGCGGGGAGCGCCGCCTAAGCCGGAGTTTACCTATCTCAGAGAGC
>JBEPWR010000278.1:0-2663 GCA_041642335.1 Eubacteriales bacterium | reverse complement strand
GATGATGACGGGCATGGCGGGAAATACCGGGACCCAGTCCCTGACTGTTGTGGTTCGGGGATTGACCCTTGGGGAGTTTGAAGGAAAAGGAATCCTGAAGGTGCTTCGCCGGGAAGCCGGTGTCGGCGTTTTTATCGGTTTGGCGAATGGAATTGTGATCAGTATTATCGCCACGGTCTGGCAGGGCAGTCCCATGCTTGGAGCCGTAATCGGCCTATCCCTGCTGCTTACCTTAATTGTCGCCACCTTAGCGGGAACCGTGATTCCACTGCTGATGGATAAACTGAATATTGACCCGGCTGTGGCGTCAGGGCCCTTTATTACGACGATTAACGACCTGATAGGACTGACAATCTATTTTTCCATTGCCACATACTTTATGGAACAACTCATATAATATTTACCCTTGATGGATACCCGGGGAGATAAGGAGGGATGAAGATGACGGTAGAAGGTTTGGAAGGCATGCTGGAAGAGCTGATTAATGCCCTGGATCGGAAGGACAAGAACAAAGTCAAGGAGCTCTTTGATGAGCTGCACTCCTATGATAAAGCCCAGCTGTTAATGGATTTAACCCCCGGGCAGCGGGAGATGTTTCGTCATTTTTCCAATGAAGACCTGGCGGAAATCCTGGAAGAGCTGGAATTTGAAGAGCAAAAGATCCTTATTGAGGAACTGGGGGTAAAACGGATCGCCGGAATTCTTGAGGAGATGTCCACGGATGATGCGGTGGATCTCTTGGGAGAGTTGGAAGAATCGGAAAAACTGGAAATATTTCAGTTGATGGATGATAAAGAAGAGATTGATATAAAAAAACTGATGCAATATCCGGAAAGTACCGCCGGAGGATTAATGACCAATGAGTTCATTATTATTCCCGACAGCTTTACTGCTGACGACACCTTAAAGAAAATCCGGAAAATTGCTCCCGATGCGGAAACCGCCTATTATCTCTATGTTGTGGATGAAAAGAAGAATCTTCGCGGGGTTCTTTCCCTTCGGGAACTGATTATCTCCGATCCCACGACGAAGGTGGAGGAGATTATGTTTGAACGGGTGGTTTCCGTACCGGTGGATATGGACCAGGAGGAAGTTGCGGACATCATGGGAAAGTATGATTTTCTAGCCTTGCCGGTGGTACAGGACAAGAAGGTAATGGGAATTATCACCATCGATGACGTGGTGGATGTTCTGCAGGATGAAGCATCGGAGGATATCTATAAACTCGGGGGCTTTTCCGGGAGCGATCAGGAACTGAAGGAAGTCAGCACCAGTATTTTCAAATCCGCCCAAAGCAGAATTCCCTGGTTGGTATTGTTACTGTTTTTAGGACTGTTGGCAGGAAATATCATCGGACAGTTTCAAGAAACACTGGAAACCGTAGCAATTCTCGCGGTATTTATCCCGATGATTGCGGGGATGGCGGGAAATACCGGAACCCAGTCCTTAGCTGTCGTTGTTCGGGGACTGACGCTTGGAGAATTTGAAGAAAAAGGAGTGCTGCCGGTGATACGCCGGGAGGCCGGCGCAGGGATTATTATCGGTGTGGTTAACGGGATACTAATCAGTGTGATCGCCACCCTCTGGCAAGGCAATGCCATGCTGGGGCTGGTCCTCGGCTTATCACTGCTGATTACCTTATTTGTGGCGACCCTATCCGGTACCATAGTGCCGCTCATTATGAATCGGCTGAATATAGACCCGGCCGTTGCTTCAGGACCCTTTATTACAACGATCAATGATATGATCGGACTCAGTATTTATTTTACCATTGCCACTTATTTTATGGATCAACTAATTTAGCGGGAGGATGAGAGAAATGAATAATCCGAAAGCAATGCACCCCGAAGATTTTCGAAAAGAGGTAGGTGAAGGAAGATGGACAGGGCCGACGGCGGGGATTTCGGCGGGCTATGCCCAGGCAAATCTGGTGATCCTGCCGAAAAAGGAAGCCTTGGATTTTATGATTTTTGCCCAGCGTAATCCCAAGGCCTGTCCGATTATTGATGTGCTGGAAGCCGGCGTGATTGAGGCCCCCATCGCTAAAGGTTCCGATATCCGCAGGGATCTGCCGAAGTACCGGATCCATCAGAAGGGAAAGGGGTATAGGGAAGTTCCCTCGATAGAGTCGGTTTGGCAGAAGGATTTTGTGTCTTTTTTACTGGGCTGCTCTTTCACCTTTGAATCCGAACTGATCAAGCAGGGAATTCCCATGAAGCATATTGATTCAGGCAAAAATGTATCGATGTATCAAACCAATATTCCCTGTAAAGCCGCCGGAAGTCTTTGGGGAGAAATGGTGGTCAGTATGCGACCGATTAAGAGTCATCAAATTTCCAGAGCAGTGGAGATTTCTGCAAGATACCCCCAGGTTCATGGTAGCCCGATTCATATTGGAAATCCAAAAGCCATAGGGATTGATGATTTAGACAGACCGGATTACGGGGAGAAGGTCCCGGTAGATGCCGATGAAATTCCGGTGTTCTGGCCCTGTGGGGTAACCCCCCAGTCGGTATTGAAAAATTCCGGGGTGGAATATTTTATCACCCATGCACCGGGTCATATGTTTGTAACCGATATTCGAAACGAAGCCTTAGGGGACTAAAGAAGTAAAAAAAGCTCATTTCCTAGGAAAGACGGAAATGAGCTTTAATAAAGGCATG
>JBEPWR010000277.1:0-2673 GCA_041642335.1 Eubacteriales bacterium | reverse complement strand
GAAAGCGACTACGAAGGGGTAATCCGGGTGCTGGAAAACGATGATGCGGTTGAAGGTTACCATGAATACCGGAGAGTTCGGGTTCAGACCCCGGATCGGGATGATCAACTGATGAATTTGCATATCGATAGTGGCGAGGACTCGGGAAATGGACTCCGCTATATTGCAGGAAAGACGCCAAAGGCTGAAAATGAAATTGCCCTTTCTTATCTTAACGCCGAGGAAATCGGTAAAGATGCAGGGGAGATGATCACGCTTTTCTATGATGATCAGGAAATGGAATTTCTTATTTCCGGAATTTATCAGGACGTTACCAGTGGCGGATACACTGCCAAAGCCAAAGCGGATTTCACAGAACTGGACAGTGAGAAGTATTCTTTTTCCGTTACCCTGCAGGATGATACCGGAGTGGAAGAAAAGGCGGATGAATGGGCTGAGATTATGGGACCCGGAGCAACCGTGGACCCCATGGAGGAATTCATCGATCAGACCTTGGGCGGTGTGGTGATTCAGCTGCGGACCATTGTTCGGGCAATTGTTATAGTCGGAGCATCTTTGGTAATGCTTATTACGGTTCTGTTTTTAAAACTGCGGCTGGCAAAGGATTTATCGGAAATTGCAACCTTAAAGGCCCTGGGATTTTCGGAATCGGATATTAAAAAACAGTATCTGATAAAAATCGGGAGTGTTTCCCTAATCGGGATCCTGGCGGGAATGATGCTGACCACGCTACTGGGAGAAAGGATCGTCAACCTTGTACTGGGGATTTCCGGACTTGGAATCAAAGCGGTTGATCTTATTGCCAATCCCGTAGTTCACTATATTCTGGTTCCCTTGTTATTACTGGCATCCATCCTGTCCGTGACCTGGATCGTTCTGGGAGCTATAAAAAGATACAATCTTATTTCGATTATTAATGAATAGATAACCGAGGAGGTGCGGTATGGAGACAATGTTAAAGGTTCAGAATCTGTGTAAGCGTTTTGGTGAGACCCCGGTGTTGAATAACGTAAATTTTGAGGTGGAAAGGGGGGAGTTTATCGCAATCATGGGGCAGTCCGGTTCCGGGAAATCCACCCTGCTGTATAGTATCAGTGGCATGGATCGTCCCACTTCCGGAAGTATTCTGCTTAAGGGCAAGGATCTTTCGGAGCTGGATGATCAGACGATCAGTGAAGTAAGACTAAAACAAATGGGATTTGTTTTCCAGCATTCCTACCTTCTCAAAAATTTATCGCTTCGGGATAATATCGTCCTTCCGGGTTTTAAACTGGGGAAGTTCCCGAGAGAACAGGTAAATCAAAAGGTGGATGCCCTTATGGCAAGAACCGGCATTGACAATGTGGCCGGGCATGATATTAAAAAAGTTTCAGGGGGACAGCTGCAACGTGCAGCGATCTGCCGGGCACTGATAAATCAGCCGGATATCTTATTCGGCGACGAACCGACCGGCGCTCTAAACAGCAGTACTTCAAGGGAAGTGCTGGATATTATCAATAGGATTAATCATGACGGCACCACCGTCATCATGGTCACCCATGATGTGAAAGTGGCCGCCCGGGCCGACCGGATCATATTCCTTCTGGATGGAGACATCCATGATAATCTGACCCTGGGGAAATATGATGGCGACCGGGCGGACGCATCCTATCGGGAAAAAATCTTATATGAGTGGTTGGAAACCAAGGGTTTCTAAGGCAGACAAGGGCAGACAAGGGGACAGGGACCTGTCTGATATTTATTTATCAGACAGGTCCCTGTCCCCTTGTCTGTTCCCTTGTCCCTTGTCCTTTGCCCTCGTAGGCCCTGTAGTTTTTCAAAAATAGAGGATTATTGGCTTCCTGTATCGAATAAATAAAGAAGTAGCGAATAAAGGAGTGGTTAAAATGGAAAAAAAGCTAAAAGTAGCGGTAATCCAGGACGCCCCGGTGATTTTTGATCTGCAGAAAACCATGACAAAAACCATGGAGCTGACGAGGAAAGCAGCGGCAACCGGCGCTAAGCTTATTGTATTTCCCGAGAGTTTTATACCCTGTTATCCGAGAGGACTGACTTTTGGAATGGTTATCGGAAAGCGCACCCAGGAAGGCAGAGAGGATTACCAGCGATATTATGATAATGCCGTGGCGGTACCGGGTCCGGAGCTGGACCAGTTAGCCGAACTTACAAAAGAACTGGAAGTGTATTTATCCATCGGAGTGACGGAGAAAAATGGGGACGGCCTGGACGGCACCCTGCACTGTTCCAATTTATTTTTTGGTCCTGAAGGGTATTTAGGAAGACATCGCAAATTAAAACCTACCGGAGGCGAGCGGGTTGTCTGGGGAGAAGATGATGGATCGACCCTAACCGTGGTGGATACCCCCTACGGCAAAATGGGTTCGCTGATCTGCTGGGAAAACTATATGCCCTTAGCGAGAATGGCCATGTATTTAAAAGGGGTGAATCTTTATATTGTGCCTACCGCGGATCAGCGGGAAGTTTACCAGGCGACACTCCGGCATATTGCCTTTGAGGGACGCTGTTTTGTGATTATGAGCAACCAGTATGTGGAAAAATCCATGTATCCAAAGGATCTTAATTATTACGATGATCTGGCGGACCAGCCGGAAGTAATGTGCAGAGGCGGAAGCTGCATTATTAATCCTTATGGAGAATACATCGCAGAGCCCC
>JBEPWR010000276.1:0-2688 GCA_041642335.1 Eubacteriales bacterium | reverse complement strand
TCCCGTACCGGAAGCTTCCTTTCCTGCGGTGGAAATCTGTTTGCTGATGTCGGATGCGGGAATAATCTTTTGCGCTAAGGTTACATTATAGTTTTCAATAAAAACCACTTTGATTTTTCCATCAATGCCTTTATCATTGTTGATCCGCTCCGCCACGGAATGGATCAGTTTAATAATCAGCTTTGCCCGGTGATAACCCGGCGCCGCCTTCCCTGCAAAAATAAAGGTTCGGGGATGGATATCACTTTTGGGATTTTCCCGAATTTGATTGTAGAGGTGCATGATGTGCAAGACATTCAGTAACTGCCGCTTATATTCATGAAAACGTTTAACCTGGGTGTCGAAGATGGAGTCTACATCCACTTTGATATGGTTGTGCTCCTGAATATATTTGGCAAGCACTTTTTTCTTATTCCGCCGCTGTTTTTTCAGGATATCATGGAACTTCTCATCCTCCTGGTAAACCCCCAGTTTTTCCAGTTCATGAGCCTTTGTGATCCAGCCGTCTCCAATTCTCTCGGAAATTTCTTTCGCCAGACCTTCATTGGCCAGCAGTAAAAATCTACGGTGACTGATGCCGTTTGTAATGCTTTTAAAAATTTCAGGATAGACTTCATAGAAATCTTTAAAGGTTTTATTCTTTAATATTTCCCCATGCAGCTCTGCCACCCCGTTCACCGATCCGGATCCGAGTATGGCAAGTTTCGACATATGAACCCGACCATAACTGACGATGGCCATCCTTTCTATTCGGTCCCAATCTCCGGGATAGAGTTCCCATAACTCTTTTGAGAAACGTTCATTGATTTCATGAATGATATCATAGATCCTTGGAATTAAGGATTTTACCAGCTCCACGGACCAGGTCTCCAGAGCTTCCGGTAGAATGGTGTGATTGGTATAGGCAAAGGTTTTTCGGGTAATCAGCCAGGCCTGCTTCCACGTGAGTCCTTCTTCATCCATTAGGATCCGCATCAGTTCCGGAATGCCTAAAGCCGGATGGGTGTCGTTGATATGGATTGCGATATGCTTCGGCATATCCATCAGGTCCTTACCGGTATCCTTATATTTTTTCAGGATGCTTTGTATACTGGCGGATACAAAGAAATATTGTTGTTTAAGTCGTAAGTGTTTCCCTTCCTCATGAATATCCTCAGGGTAAAGCATTTTTGAGATGACCTCCGCAAGCTCCTTTTCCGCTAAAGCATCCACGTACTGGCCTTTTCTGAAAAGCCCCATATCCAGGGCCTTTAAGGATCTAGCCCCCCAAAGCCGTAAGGTGTTAATCAGCTTTGACTGATATCCGAGAATTGGAATATCATAGGGAATGGCCTTTACGGCCTGACAGTTTTTCTGACGAACCTTTAGCCGATCATCCTCGTGATAATACTCCACCTCTCCACCGAAAAACACCAGCTGGGGTTCCTCTGATTTACTCACTTCCCAAACGTTCCCGTATTCCAGCCAGGGATCGATCATCTCGACTTGCCGGCCGTCTTTGATTTTTTGTTGGAAAAGCCCGTATTCATAGCGTATGCCGTTTCCGTGTCCGGAAAGTCCCATGGTTGCCATGGAGTCCAAAAAGCAGGCGGCAAGTCTTCCAAGCCCGCCATTTCCCAGCCCGGCATCGGGTTCAACCCTTTGAATAACGTCAAAATCCGTATCCAGTTCCTCAAAGGCTTTTCTAAACTTCTCCTTAATTTCCAGGTTCATTAAATTATTCTCCAAAAATCTTCCCATTAAAAATTCCATGGATAAATAATATACCTGTTTCGCATTTTGCTGACGAACCTGTTCTTTCGAGTAGGCCCAGTCCCGGGTGATGTATTCTCTTACAGTGGTGGCCAGCGCCTTGTAAATTTGAGATTCTGAAGCATTTCGAAAGTTTCTTCCAAACATGGTCTGTAACTTTAACTCAATGGATTCTTTGATCTGGTCTACGGTCAAATTGTCCAATTCCATTATTTCACCGCCTTTTCATTACCTCCTCGTATAGAGAGCGATACTCCCTAGCCGATCTTCGCCAACTTAGATCTTCTTTCATGCCATTTTTTCGAATGCTTCGGATTACTCCAGGCTTGTAATAAAATCCGATCGCTCTTCGAATGGTGTACAGTAGGTCATGGGCATTATAATTCATAAAGGTAAATCCCTGGCCTTCTCCAGTATATTCATTGAAGGGTTTTACCGTATCCTTGAGCCCTCCGGTTTCCCGGACAATGGGGATGGTTCCGTACTGCATGGCAATCAATTGTCCCAGGCCGCAGGGTTCAAATAATGAGGGCATTAAAAAGAAATCCGCACCGGCATAAATTTCCTTGGCCAGTTTTTCATTAAAACCGATATGCACCCTCATCTTTTCTGGAAAATCATAGGCCAGGCCGTTAAAAAAGCCTTCATAGCGTTTTTCTCCGGAACCGAGCACAACAAACTGAACCTGATCTTCCAATACTTCGTGAATAATCCGCTGAATCAGATCAATTCCTTTTTGCTCAACAAAGCGACTGATTAGCCCGATAACCGGGATCGAAGGATCTATGGGAAGACCGAATTTTTTCTGAAGGTCAATTTTGTTGGCCTCCTTATTTCCAAGACTGTCAATCCCATAATTCTTAATAATCTCCGGATCTTTTTCCGGATGATACTTATCGACATCAATCCCATTGAGGATCCCCTGCAGTTTCTCTT
>JBEPWR010000275.1:0-2713 GCA_041642335.1 Eubacteriales bacterium | reverse complement strand
CCTGCTCTTTTATACCCCCAGCTACCAACTCACCGGATTTCGGGTCGATAGGCAGTTGCGCTGACAGATTATTGTAATGTGAAAAAGCTACCGTTTGTGAATATAACCCCTTACCCTTAGGGGCATTTTCCGTATTTCTTGATAATACTTCGTTATAATTGCTCATAATTGAACACTCCTTTTAGATAAATTATTTTTAATGCTTATTCAACTGAATTTATGCTGCCATAACCCTTTAGCAGATGATCTTCTTCAGATCTTTTGAGGCGCCATTTACAATACTAGCATATCTGCTTCCTTTTTACTATGATTTCGTGTGAATTTTTTATAAATTTTGAGTTTTGCGACTTAAGACGGATAGTAAATAAGCACCAGGCAGTGAGAAGAGCAAAAAAGCGGGTTCGCTGTTGACAAGCCCCAATTGTATTGACATAATTAATGATGATGATTCATTTAACAGAACTTTTAAAAATCCCAAGACTTTTTTAGCATTAAGGAGGGGAACACCTTGTTATTGGAAGATCTTAAAGAGAAATTGAAAGCCATTAATTTAGAAATCAGAGAAAACAATTATGAGGAGATCTTTGCTTTATATGAAGGGAACGAAGAATTTAGAAAATTATCGAATGAATATCCTGTTACGCTGGAAAAAGTTAAAGAAGACGTAGAGGACGTCCCACCGTTTACGGATACTCGGAGTAAGCACTACTTAAGCATTTACAATCTGCATAATGAGCTGGTGGCAGTAGTGGATTTTATCGATGGCTATAGTTTTCAAGATAAGAATAATAAAAACGCCCTATGGATCGGATTATTGGAAATTGATAAGAAGAGACATAATAGCGGACTCGGCACTTTGATTTTCAATACAATCGCTGATGCTTGCAGGAAAAACAGTAAAACCATGATTCAATTAGGGGTAATAAAGGAAAATCATAAAGCGGTAAAATTCTGGCGTAAAGTTGGCTTTGACGTGTTGAGGGAAGTAAACAACGGAGAGTTTGATTTATATGTAATGGAAAAATCCATCGGTTAATTGATTGATTTCATACCCCTACAAAAACCATTCAATTCTCTTTTTGCGGCAAAAAAGGAACCCTGTAAGACACTACTCTTCAGAGTTCCTTTCCTAATTTTATACTCATCTCTATCTTTTTCGTATTGTTCATATCACTTAATTTATACTCTCCAGGGTTTCCAGCAAAACATTCCCAAGAAGCCCCAAACGGTCCTGATCGATTATCTCCACGGTGTCGTAGTGATTATGATAGTGGTTGTCAAATATTTCTTCGGAATAATCCAGCACCAAAAGCACATCCGCACCGAGTAAGGAAAAGGGAATATGATCACTCCCTCCGGAATTTCGTTTTATCCGGTACTCGATATCCGCTTCTTCCACAACGCTCTCCATTTGGCTATGAAGGCTTTCCTCCGGTACGCGGTCGCTTGGATCGAGTAAAAGGTAGTCTACATGGGCGGAGCCGACCATATCCAAATTGATAACCTTGAGATCTTCCGGATCATGACCCATGACATCGGCATAATGAAAAGAGCCGAGCAGTCCGTCCTCTTCGCCGTTAAAGGCAATAAATTCGATATGGAACGGAAATTGAAGATCCTCTTCCGTAATCATCCTTGCCATTTCCATCATGACCGCCGTACCCGATGCATTATCCAGTGCGCCGGGATTGATGGCGCCGTCAGAGTCCGTCCCTACATGATCAAAGTGCGCCGTAAGCAGCAGGGTTTCCTCTGTATCCTCATCGCTCTCATATCGTCCGATAACATTGGCCACAGAGACCTCTTCATGACGGAATCCTCCCTCTGCCTGCAGGGTATAGTCCTGATCCTTTAGGGATAGAATCTCCCTATAGGTATTTTTTGTGATATACATAACATCCGGAGTGTTTCCATCCATTGTGCTGAGGTCCAGATTAAGGTAAGCAGGCATTAAATACATTGGAAACTGGTTTTGGGTAAATCGGCTTATGGGGTCCCAGGGATAAAGAATGAGGCCTTCGATCTGGTCCCGGTGCTCACTCATTAGAGGCTGAAGCAGCTCCCTGCTTTCTATCATAATAATTGACGAATCCTCCTCAAAGGTTTCGTCATCCCTCATATCCTCTTGCCGGACCAGGGTAATGGGTGATTCCAGTGAAAACTCGGTATCCAGAAAATCCCGCTCAAAAGAATTTCCGCCCTCCCGAGACATGGCCTTTCTAAGAAGAACGAAATCTTCCCGGTTGGTAAATGTTTTGTGGATCTCTCCTTCTTCATCAAGGACTGCCAGCGATGACGGTTTGGTAAAGGTAACCGACTCCTGGTCATACCACTGATAATAGCTGTCTTCATCGCCCCACGGTTCCAGCCCCAAAGACGAAAAATGGTCTTCAATATATTCTGTTGCCCGCTTATTTCCTTCCGTTCCGGCTCTTCTGCCCTCCATTTCCTCAGCGGTTAATGCCTCAATATGACGAAAAGCCTCCTCCTGAGAAAAAGCCACTTCCAACGGAGCATCCCTATTCTCATCAGAATCCGAAACCTCATTCTCATCGGCATCCGAAACCTCATTCTCATCGGCATCCGAAACCTCTTCGTTACAGGCTGTCAATGGAATCAGCAGTAGTAGTAAAATCAGTACTAGCATCCTTTTTTTATCCATAAATTTCACTCCTCGTGGTTTTTTATGATCCGTTGCGGAATTTCCTCTCGA
>JBEPWR010000274.1:0-2729 GCA_041642335.1 Eubacteriales bacterium | reverse complement strand
AACTGCTAACGCAGGAAGTCTATACTGGAAGCTGAGAAAGAACTCAGCAAAAATATTTGACAATCTACCCCTTTCAACTACGGTTGAAAGGGGATTTTTGATTTCAAAAAAACAGGAGGTTGGAACATGAACAAGAAAGTCCTATCCATTATTGGTGTCATACTCGCAGTTATTATTTTAGGGGCCTTATACAATACCTACTTAGCACCCCAGGGTGAAGAAGGAGAAAAGGAAGTCACCCTCGATGTGATTATCGACAAGGAAGACATTAATGAGGAATTTACTTATACCACGGATCATGAGTTTTTAGGGGAGCTGCTGGAGGAAAGGGAAGAAGAATTAGAATTGGAGTACGAAGAACATAGCTCCTTGGGGATGATGATCACCGGACTGATGGGCTATGAAGTGGATGCTTCCGAGGAGTACTTTCATATTCTCGTTAACGGGGACGATGCAGAGTACGGGGCATCCGGTGTGGTGCTGAATGACGGGGATAACTATACCTTAGAGCTTCGAAGTCTTTCCGATTATGAGGGAGACGGCGAAGAGGAGAACGAGGCAGAAGGCGAAAAGGAAATTACCCTCGATGTGATTATTGAAAAAGAAGGGATCGATGAGAACTTCACCTTTGAGACGGAAGCAGACTTTTTATCCGGCCTGATCGAAGAAGAAGCGGAGACCCTGGAAGTGGAATACGAGGACACGGAGTTCGGTATGTCCGTTACGGAAATATTCGGTTATGCCTTGGACGGCGACAGTGAATATCTTCATATCCTTGTTAATGGAGAGGATGCGGAAACCGGACTTTCGGGAATTGAACTCATGGACGGGGATGAATATACCTTAGAACTTCGAAGTTTTGCTCCGATGGAGGACGAAGAAGGTGAAGCGTCGGAAGAAAAGGAAGTAACCCTTGGAATTACCATTGATACGGAAAATATTGACGAGGAATTTACATTTCAGACCGAGCATGAATTTCTGTCCGACCTGATTGAAGAAGAAGCGGAAATGCTGGAGGTTGAATATGAAAATACGGATTTCGGCATGTCCATCTCAGAAATTCTAGGTTATGAAATGAAGGAAGACGGAGAATACCTTCATATTCTGGTGAACGGTGAAGACGCGGAAACCGGACTTTCCGGTATTGAAATAAAGGATGGAGATAATTATGAACTCCAACGTCGAGACTTTTAAAGGAATGAAAGTACAGGATTTGGTGCTAATTAGTATTCTTAGTGCTTCAGTTACCGCGGGAAAACTTGCACTCAGTTTTGTGCCCAATGTGGAAGTGGTAACCTTACTGTTTATGGTTTATACAGTGGTTCTTGGTGTAAAAAGAACCCTGTTGATTTCGGTTATTTTTTCAACCACAGAGATTTTCCTATACGGATTTTCCACCTGGGTAATGGGATATTATCTTGTATGGCCGATACTGATCCTATTTACCGGGCTTGTAAAAGCAAGATTTAAAAGTGAGTATGCTTTTGCCATCCTCTCAGGAGTCTTCGGGATTTCTTTCGGATTATTCTTTGCAGTGTTTGAATCTTTATTCTATGGCATAGCCTATGGAGTAGCCTACTGGGTGCGGGGCATTCCTTTGGATATCCTCCACGGAGCTTCAAATTATGTTATTGCCATCACCCTTTTTAATCCCTTGGTGAAAGTGTTTAAAGAACAATTGAACAGGGACTTTCTTTCCTAACAATATCCAAAAAAACAGCAGGGAGACCTGCTGTTTTTTCTTTTTCCGGCGGAAATTCCCGGGGTTCGATTGAAGAGAAAGAAAACGGGGTATAGAAATAAAATAAGAACAAGGAGGGGAGCACTTGGATACGAAGTCATTTTATTTCAATGGATACAAGGATATAAAAATCTACGGCAAAAAATGGTTTGATCGTAACAACCCGGAACCGAAGGCTGTTCTCCAGATCGTCCACGGCATGGCGGAGCATATTGAGCGCTATGATGACTTTGCCCGGTTTATGGTCCAAAACGGCTTTGTGGTATTCGGTAATGATCAACGAGGTCATGGTAAAACCATTGGGAAATCCGGTGTCCCTGGCCATCTTTCCGATTATAATGGCTGGAAGCGAACGGTAAGGGATCTGACCCACCTACGGGAGGAAATCGAAAAGCAGTATCCCGAGGAACCGGTGATCTTACTCGGTCACAGTATGGGTTCTTTTTTAGCCAGAGATTATGCCCAGGAATTTGGAGACAACCTCCAGGGATTGATATTAAGCGGAACCGGAGGAAGATTAGGGCCCGCAGGATATCTCGGATTATTAATCGCAAAAATGGAGAGGCTTCGAAAGGGGAAACGGGGGAAAAGTCCTTTTATGAATCAGTTAATCTTTGGAAAGTATAATAAAAAATTTGAGCCGACGAATACTCCCTTTGACTGGCTTAGCACGAATGAGTGGGAGGTAAGAGCCTACGTTGAGGATTCCTTATGCGGAAACATTATGACCGCCGGTTTTTATGTGGACCTTTTACAGGGCATAAAAAAGATTCATCAACGGGGAAATATGGAGAAGATGCCCAAGGATCTGCCGGTGTTTCTATTTTCCGGAGCCCTGGACCCGGTAGGAGAGGAAGGCAAGGGGGTTTTGGAGGTTCAACAATTGTATAAGAAACTGGGGATTAAGGACGTAGCGGTAAAACTTTATCCGGAGGGACGGCATGAGATGCTACATGAGAACAACAAAGAGGAAGTCTATAAGGATATT
>JBEPWR010000273.1:0-2730 GCA_041642335.1 Eubacteriales bacterium | reverse complement strand
CTCTTCCGATCTCCATAACCATGCCCCGGTCCTTAAAAGAACCGGTGGGATTTAACCCTTCATATTTTAAGTAAACCTTTGCTCCCACTCTTTCTGAGACTTCCTTTGCATGAATTAAGGGGGTGTTCCCTTCGTGAAGCGACACCATCGGCGTATTTTCCGTTATGGGTAAAAAGTTTTTGTATTGATCCAGCAGTCCCATATACATCGCGTATTTCTCCTCTCCATCATTTAATTCTTCCCACTTACACTTTATAGAGTAAGGTTTTTTCATCCTTCATTTTTATTTTTCCTCAAGCTTATCCAAAATCTTTTGCAGCATTTCCCTGCTTACTGCGCCTACATAGCTTACCGGTTTGTGGGGGTTTTCAATTTCATAACCTTCAGGATAATCCTCCCCGGGATATGGGGTAAAATCCCCTCCAAGTTCCCGAAGGATTACGCCTGCCGCGGCATAATCCCATAAAAACAGCTTCCCGGATACATAGCCTTCCAGCTCTCCCTTGGCCATTTTTGTAATGGTCAGGGATGCCACCCCATAATTCCGGTGTCCCCGAAGAGAGAAAACCAGGGGTTTTACATTGATACCATGGTATTCATTAAAGATCTTTTCCGCGGTAAAACTGATTTCCATCAGGGAGTTATTCAGGTTTTTCATCACTTTTTTCTGTGTGAAGGGTTTTCCGTTACTCCACACGCCTTGGCCCCTAACACCTACCATCATTTCCTCATTCATCACGTCATAGACGATTCCGGCGTAGGGTTTCCGGTCTATATAAAGGGCGACGGATATGGCAAACTCTTTTCCGAGATTGACAAAATTAGTGGTTCCGTCAATGGGATCAATCACCCAGGTATATTTTTTAAAGCCTTGCTCCCCGGGATCTCCTTCTTCCGCAATGAAACCATGCTCCGGGTAGCGCTTTGCGATTTCCTCAATCAGATATCTCTCGGTCTCTTGATCATATTTCGTGACAATATCCATAATGTTTTCATCTTTTCGCTCGAAGGTAATATGATCCGCCAGTACTTTTTTTAATGGTTCCCCAGCTTTTTTTACCACCTCTGTCACGTACGACAACATCTTATCGATGTCTCCCCTATTTTCCATCCGGCACTCCTCCTTATCATCATCGCACTTTTCATCGGATGTAATCCGTCTTCACAAACAAAAGCCTGCAATTTCTTCACTCATACCCTTGTTTATGAATATTCTATCATTTTAAGGCCTACTTAATCAAATAAACCCTGTTTTTCCATCAGTCCAGGGCGAATAACAAAAAAAAGACCCGACTATCGTATAAGTTCATTATACAATATCCGGGTCCCTTATTTTAGCGAAAGTGATTCCAACCTAACCGAATCTTCCGGTGATGTAGTCTTCCGTTCGCTGATCCTTCGGAGTGGTGAAAATTTCATCCGTATTTCCAAACTCAATAACCTCTCCCATCAGGAAAAAGGCGGTCTTATCGGAAATTCGCGCAGCCTGCTGCATCGAGTGGGTCACAATCACAATCGTATAGTCTTTTTTCAACTCTGCAATCAGTTCTTCAATTCTGTGGGTAGCAATCGGATCTAAGGCAGAAGTGGGCTCATCCATTAACAGTACTTCAGGCTGTACAGCCAGCGACCGGGCAATGCAGAGTCTTTGCTGCTGTCCACCGGATAAACCGTAGGCATTATCATCCAGCCGGTCCTTTACTTCCTCCCATAAGGCAGCTCTTTTTAAGCTTTCCTCCGCGATTTCCTTTAAATCACTCTTCCCCCGAATCCCGTGGATTTTCGGGCCGTAGACCACGTTTTCAAAGATTGATTTTGGAAAAGGATTGGGCTTTTGAAAAACCATTCCCACCTGGGTTCTCAGTTCCTCCACCCAATGTTCCTTACTGAAGATATCCCGATTATGATAGTGAATTTCCCCCGTGGTCTTTACGCCGGGAACATTATCAATCATTCGGTTTAAGGTTTTTATAAAAGTGGACTTACCGCATCCGGAGGGTCCGATAATTGCCGTAACTTCATTTCTTTTAATTTCCAGGTTAATATTTTTCAGCGCCTGGGTCTCCCCGTACCATAAATTCAGATCCTTAACATTGTAAATTATTTCCTCATTTTTTGTATTTTCCATTTCACTCATCGATCTACGCCTCCCCTAATCATCTACATTCTAATATCGTTGTTGAAATTTATTACGAATATAAATCGCAATGGAGTTCAGTAATAACAAAGCACTTAATAATACTACAATAGTTGCCGCTGCCAAATTTGCATATTCCGCTGTCAGCACCGCATCTAATGTCCAGTAATAGATTTGTAGCGGTAGGGCAGTAAAATCCGACATGACACTGTCCGGCACCTTCATTATTAAGGCCGGGACCCCTAAAACCACCAGCGGTGCCGTTTCACCGATAGCTCTGGAGATCGACAGAATGCTTCCGGTCAGAATACCCGGCAGGGATGCCGGCAGAATTACCGTTCGAAGCACGGTCCATTTGGTAGCTCCCATAGCATAGGCCGCTTCTTTCAAATGATTCGGAACCGCCTTTATGGCCTCCTGACTGGCCACAACAATAATGGGAAGAACCAACAAGGATAAGGTCAGCCCTCCTGCAAGAACGCTGGATCCCAGTCCTAGAAATCTTCGAAAAACCGTAAGACCCAGAAGTCCGAAAATAACGGAGGGCACTCCCGCAAGATTGGAAATATTCATATTGATCAGGGCCTGCATTT
>JBEPWR010000272.1:0-2734 GCA_041642335.1 Eubacteriales bacterium | reverse complement strand
CAAGGAAGCGGTAACCTATTATGAAAACCCGGTAAACAAGGAAGAGCTTGAGCAAAATGTTACGATCGATCCGGAAGCCTCCGCCCTGTCCCTAAGTCCCGAGGAGCCCATCGGCACCGTCGAAATCAGTCAGCGGGAAGCGGAAGCAAGCTATGAAGTTTATCCCACCGTCAGCAAAGGCGATCTTCTCGGCAATCATATGGGACTCTATATCGGCACCGGCATTGGCGGACTCTTAGGCCTGGTGGCCCTTGTGGGACTGATCGGCCTGATGATTCGATTCAACCGGCGCCTTCGAAAGAAGCGACGGAGTTATCCGAGATTTTAGGTAGCCGCGATTAAAACAGCAAAAGGCCGGATTTTCATAGTGAAAATCCGGCCTTTTTTATTTTTGTATCCTTTTATTTATTTTGCCCAGTTTTTCCCTGTACTGCTCTATGCTCTTTGATCCTTGTCAGTCTGAATCTTATCAATCTTTCCCGCCAAAGCCTTATCCTCTTCCGCCTGTTCCTTTTCCCGACTCTCCTGTATCAACACATGCTGCAGGGTGTTTTTCCCGACTTTTTCCGGCCGTTGTATCCCTGTTACCAGTAAATACAAAGCGATTCCCGCCAGGGCTCCGGCGCTGTCGATCAGTACATCCCGCACTTCCCCGCTTCTGCCGGCAATAAAGGTTTGGTGAAACTCATCGCTTCCGGCATAGATGATCGCCAGTATCCACGCGTACATGAGTCCCTGTACACCCCGGTAACCCGAACTTCGAAGGGCTCTGACAAGCAAAATTCCCAGTACACCGTACACCCCGAAATGGGCGCCTTTTCGAATCAGAAAATGCAAAAATTCTTCATTCAGCTCCAGAAAGGGCAGAACCGTTGTGATGCCCCGGTGAAGGAGATCCACGATCCAACCGCTGGAAGCTCCGGATACATCCCCGGGCTGATGGGAAAACCAGAAAATCAGTCCCATCCAAAGCACTACCGGCAACCAGGCACCGAATTTTATCCTTTTTTTCTCTTTCATCCTATTCTCTCCAATCTTCATCCCCATTTACGCTCTTCCAAAACGATATACCAGCGCCAGTCCCATCAGAAAACTTGCAGCCGAAATCAGTCCGATTTCCTCCGGCATCAGCATTCCCAGGGATCCGATAATCAGTCCCGTAAAGAAAAACAGGATTTCCGAAAGATATAAGGCAAACAGAGTTTTTAGCACCTTGGCCAGGACAAAGGCTCCGGCCCCCGCGCCGATCACAAAAATCAGCAGGGTCATCATATCAAAACTACGAACCGCCTCCAAAATCGACTCGTAAAATCCCAGTACAATCAGCAGTGCACTCCCCGAAACGCCGGGAATCATCATCGTGGCACTGGCGACAAATCCCGCCAGAAAGGTCTGGGCAGGACTAAGGGCTCCACCCACAAATAGCGTGGGCAGCTCCAGCAAACTATAGGACAGCACCGCTCCGATCAACAGTAAAAAGATCCGCTTTTTCGTAGCCCCCCGGGTCCGCTTCAGAATAAAGGGAATGGACATCAACAGGCACCCGAGAATAAATGCATAGGTTGGGCTCGGATGATAATCAAAGAGATAGGAAAGCAGGGCACCTCCTCCAAAGATCCCGACGACCGCCCCGATGCCCATGGCAATATAGGGCTTGATGTAGAGCCTCAATAAATCCTCCAGCATTTGTTCATACATCCCGAAAATCACCATAATCGTACCGCCGCTGACTCCGGGAATAATAACCCCTGCGCCGAGGATCACCCCTTTAAACCATAGGATCATCTGGTCCTTACTTCTTATGTAACCTTCTTTCATTCCCTGCCTCAACATTCACACCTCCAATACCTTATGCCGCCTGCTTAGTCTGGCCTTCTATTCATATTTATGGTACAATATGCCACAGGATTTTTTCCATAACAAATTTTTCCTATGGCCACGCTCTATAGGATAGAATACAGCATTATTCAATAAAAATAAAGAGAAACTCACACAAAAGAAAGCAATTTTTTATAAATTTTTATGGATGGATCAGTATTGATCCCCGGAATATTTCTCATTGCAGTTTTATAGGAGGATTTTATGAAGAAATTATCAAGAGAAGAACTGGAAAAGCGGTATCAAAAAACGCTTCTGGCTTTACAGGATGCAGAGGAATTGAATCGGAAGTATCAGCTGATTTTAGAGGAAGTCAATGACGGATACTGGGAACTGGACCTCCATCGGGATGAGTTTACCCTTCGGTCGAAGTTTTACCGGAGCCACGGCGTGATTCCCACGTTGATTATCCAGCGCAGGGAAAAATGGGAGCAGCTGATTCACCCGGAGGATCGGAAGAATTTTCACCGGTCCATCGAAAACTTTCTGGCCGGCGATAAAAAAACCTTCAAATGCACCCACCGTTTAAAGACCCGGGATGATGAGTACCACTGGGTGCTTGCCACCGGCTTTGGCCTCCGGGATGAAATGGGGCATCCGAAGCGCATTGTGGGAACCCATATGACCTTGAAGAAAGATGAAAAAGCAAAAGATACTCAAATATAGTGCCGCTTAAGGGACGGGACCGATACAAAGAAGGGGAGCTGGGCAAAAAAAGGGGAACTTACGCAAAAAAAAGCAGACCTACGCAAAAAAGGGAAACCTGCATAAACAAAGACCACTTAAGCAAAAAAGACCTGGAACATGAATTCCAGGTCTTTTTTTGAAGCTAACTCTACCAGCCAAAGTACTCTTC
>JBEPWR010000271.1:0-2740 GCA_041642335.1 Eubacteriales bacterium | reverse complement strand
TTTTCTTTTATCTCGTAGTTGACGTTCCTATGGATTTGATGCTGAATCTTCTCTAGATTATGGGTGAGGATATGCATGCCCTCATCGTGTTTAAAGCCTTTTAGTGACGAATAAAAACCGATCTTCTCCCTATCATCGGAAAAGCAGCAATGATATACCCGGGCATCGTAGTCCGGATAATGCTTTCGTCTCTTCTTTGCGCGATTTACTAATTCTTCTGCAATTCGCTTTCGAATTTCCTCCGACTTTTCCTTGACTTCAATGTCCATATCGATAAAATAATTCACTCTGGGTTTCTGATATAACTTCGATGCGATAGTTTCAAACAGATACCCTTTTCCTAACTGCTTTCCGTCGCGATCAATCAAAAAAATTTCGTGCTCATCCTTCCCGTTGATAAAATTCATTTACTTCCCCCTCTAAATCAGTTATTTTTTTACAATTCATATTCCATCTCAAAGTACATATCCAAATAATTTTCCGTTCCGATTTCTTCCGTCTGAATCGCTCCGGTAACTAATAGACATAACGCGACTCTTATTTTTTGGTTCCTATATAAAGAAAGTGCTGACTGGTACCCATTAGATTTTTATCCGTGCTAAGCTGATAACCAATCTCGATCCATTTCTTGTACTCTTCCGGATCCAGGGAACAGATTTCTTTTTCTTTACAACCCAGAATGTTTTCCACACCGGCAAAGACCAGCTCTTTCACCTTAAAATTCTGCATTAATTCCCGAACTTCCTCCGGGGATGAAAAATATGCGCTTGTGAATCCTTCGTCTTCGTTATTTACCCCATCCTGCAGATAATTTAAGAGGGATTGAACGTCATCAATTTCGTAAAGGTTCCCAAGATGATCCTGGATTGGCGCATAGTTAGAGATAAATGCTGCAAATATAACGCCTCCCGGTTTCAAAACCCGTAGCGATTTTTCCAATGCGATTTTCCGGTTTTTCTCTTTTAACAGATGATAGAGGGGCCCCATTAATAAAACAACATCATACTTTTCTTTCGGTTCATCCATTTCAAGAACATCCCCATGAATGTAGTTTTCAAACTGGATGTTTACCTTTTTCGATTCGATTTTTGCAACTTCGATATTTTTTTTGGATAAATCAAGCAGGGTCAGCTTATGTCCCTTTTCTGCCAAGTACAGTGCGTATCTTCCCGGTCCACCGCCAACATCAAATATTTCAAGCTTGTCTCCTTCAATGTACTGATCCAGGAACTTTTTCGTAATATCAAATTCCACTTTATGTCTTTCAAGTCGGTTCCATTCCTCATAGGCATTGTCATACCAGCTTTCAACTTCGTTCATGGGATTCCCCTCCTTCGATGTTTTAGATCCGCTATTGGTTAACTGCTAAATATCAAACTCTATATTGGTGATTTGCCATTGTCCATTTATTAAACTAATTTCTAAGTTAATAAAATAACCATTCACAATCCCTTTGGATGGCTCTTCATAAACCCTATACTGAAAACTCAAGTTCTCATTTTCATATCCATAACTATTCAATCTGTAAGTGAGGCCCTTATCAGGTAGGCTATACGTAATTTCTTCATCGTCGTACCTATAGCTTATATAATCATTGCTGATCGTAAATTCATCTGAAACTAAGGATCTCATAGAATTAATATCTTTATCTATATAAGATTCTATAAATTGTTCTGCTAAGTAATATGAGTACACAAAATATTCTTCTTCTTCAGTCTGTTGAGCTATCATACCTTCTAATTCTTGATTGTTCGCATCCAATTCATTTATCTCTTCTTCTAACTTTTGAATCCTTTTAGCATCGTTCATTATGCTGTCATTCAAAAGGCTTACCTCATCTTCAAGATCCTTTACTCTTGTCTCTGAAATTGTACCATCTTCATCTGAACATCCTACCATAAGTACTATTATCATCAGAAAGATGAATACTAGTCTATATCTCATCACAACTCCTCCTTTAGGGACAAACTTCCCTATCTAAATAATCTTTTCTTTTCGTAAGTATGCAGTCATTCGCCCCTCATCTTCATCAGGATAGGAATAACCCAGTTTTTTTGCCACCTCATGGCCCAGCTCTTGAAAGAGTTTACAGGCCACGAGAATCGACTCTCGAAGACTATCATAATCCCCGCTTGGGTATACTTCCCTGTAAAGCATCCAGTACTCTTTCGGCAGGTATTTCTCGTAGTACTTTCCCAGCTTGCCTGTAGAAACTTCAAAGTTCTGATTCATTCCGATCCACCAGCCCATCATCCGGTGCAACGCCCTTAGCATGGTTTCCTGATACATTCCCATGGCGTAGGGGAGCTCATTTCGTAGGATGCCCTTGGCAACATTTTGGGAGCACCAGAAGAAATTGTTGGTTACACTGTCGAACTCCCCCTTTGTAGGTTTTCTCACCCAATAATCCTGATCGGTGGGCTCCGGAATATCGGGCAGCAAATGGTCCTTGTCTAGAAGTTTTACCGTCAGTTTTTCTGCGGCAAGGTCCTTTAGTCCTTCCTCTTTACTCTTCACCTGCAGATCAATCCGTACGCCATCGGTAAACAGCATTAAGTATGCATAGGATTTGGTAAAATCTCGGTCATACCCGATTCCCCGGTCCAGTTGATCCGGCTCCTGCATCATAATCCGATCTCCAAAGACCTCAAGCCAGGTTTTATCCTCGATAAAGGGTTTGGTATCCTCTACAATATAGACGATATCATAGTCCTGAAACCGGTCTTTCGGCGCTTTCGGG
>JBEPWR010000270.1:0-2744 GCA_041642335.1 Eubacteriales bacterium | reverse complement strand
TTACCGATCCGGGAAAACGGATAAATCCGTTGCCAAATAAAACCACTTCCCGTTTGTTCCCACGGATAAATCCATGGGCTGAAATCTTCCGAAATTGCTTACGAATGACAACCGAATGACCCTTGAATGACCATTGAATGACAACTGAATGACAACCGAATGACCACCGAATGACAACCGAATGACAACCGAAGTCGTGCATTTCGTATCGATTTCTAATTGGTTTAAAAATGTTCTTATATTTGTACTATGGGTACCAAAAATGAAACGAAAATAAACAAATTGCTTCAGCTTATACCTAAAGATGCTGTTGTATTATCGTCTTGGTTAGTAAAGCAGGGTTATTCGCACGATCTGCAGCAAAAATATCTCCGCAGCAATTGGCTTGAGCCTTTGGGTAAAGGAGCTTATAAAAGAAAAGGGGAGAAGGTCGGCATTTTTGGAGCGCTTTATGCTCTGCAATCGCAGGTGAAAAAAGAAATTTATATCGGAGGAGTTAGTTCATTAGCTTTGCAAGGTTATTCTCATTATATCGAAATGGATCAAAATTTAATTAGACTTTTTGCTCCTCATGGGTTTAGGTTACCGGCCTGGTTTTTAAATTATTCATGGGATATGCCCTACGAGCTTACCCGGACAAACATGCTGCCTTTTGAATCCGGATTGACAACTTTTGATACAGGTAGTTTTCCGGTTAAAATATCCAGTCCTGCCAGAGCTATGCTTGAGTGTTTGGAGTTGGCTCCTGTCCGTTGCGACCTCGAAGAGGCCTGGTTCATTATGGAAAGTCTTAATTCACTTCAACCAAAGAAAGTTCAAGAGTTACTTGAAGAATGCCAGTCAGTAAAATCTAAGCGTCTATTTATGTATTTTGCCGAAAAAGCCGGTCATACCTGGTTTAATTATCTGGAAAGTGAAAAAATAAATCTTGGCAGCGGGAAGCGGAGTATTGTAAAGCAAGGAGTATGGATATCCAAATATCAGATTACGGTGCCTAAAAATCTGGCTTAATGGAGGAACGGTTTGTTAAACAAATAGAATTACTTCTGCGAATAGCACCTGAAATTTCAAAAATTGAAGAATTCGCACTACACGGTGGTACTGCCATTAATTTGTTTCATCATAATATGCCCAGGTTATCTGTTGATATGGATTTAACATATATACCTTTTGAAAGCCGCGATAAGGATCTTAATAATATTACGCTGCTGCTAAAAAAGCTTTCGGAAAGGTTACAGAAAACTATCCCCGGAATCAAAATTAATTCAATACTTACAGATAAGAACGAAGAAAAATTATTCTGCCGTTTAAACAACAATGAAATCAAAATTGAGGTCAATACCATTAATCGTGGAATAACAGGAAAAGCTAAACGCCACTTATTATGTCAAGCGGCACAAGAAAAGTTCAATGCATTCTTTGAAATGCAATTGGTACCTGTTCATCAATTGTTTGGTGGGAAAATCGTCGCGGCACTTGATCGACAGCATCCCCGGGATGTATTCGATACCATGCAAATGCTAAATAACACCGGATTAACAGATCAAATAATGATGGGTTTTCTGTTTTGCTTGTTTAGCAGCAAACGACCTTTATCGGAAATTCTCCAACCAAATTTATTGGACCAATCTAAGATTATTGAAAGCCATTTTAATGGTATGACGGATATTCCTTTTAGCATTAAAGTATTTGAATCAGAAAGGGACCGTTTGATTAAAGCTGTTAAAAGCATGATCTCTAATGATCATAGAGCTATGATACTGAGCTTTTCCAAAGGTGAACCCGAATGGTTATATGAAGACTGGAGTAAATTTCCCGGGATTGCCTGGAAACTTAAAAATATGGAAATACTTAAAAAGAAAAACCAAAAAAAATTTATAACCCAGATTAATGATTTGGAAAAAATATTGAAATAGTAGATATTTGGGGTGAGCCGCTGTCTTCCTGCCCCGGACCCTCGTATTCAAATCACAATTAAAAAATGATTAAAATTCCAAACACCTTTTGGTAGATATTTTCGGTGATTTTCACCTGCGGTGTAAAAAAGATGGGAACGCGGTCCCGAAAGCTTTCGGGAGGGCGGATTAGGCGGATTTACACGGATAAAAAAAAAGCCCACGAATTACACGAATTGCACTAATTATTCCCCTTCGGCTTCGCTCAGGGCTTCGCCTCAGGAATTGATAGCCCGCTGCCAGGAGAAGGGAGAAAGGAGAAGGGGGAAAGGAGAAAGGAGAAAGGAGAAGGGTTAGGTGCTACCTTCGTATGAATTACCCCGTCGCTTCAGCACGGGGGCAAGGAGGAGCGGGGGCACGAGGGCTTTAGCCCAAATCCTTTTTTAAGAATTGAGGAGCTTTAGCTCCTTTTTTTATTTTGCTAGTCATTCGCCAGACATTTAATAACCATCGTATCCTATCCAACCGCTCCGCGGTTGAGTGGTAGCGCCTGGCCTGTTCATCTGCTACATTAATCTAACCGCTCCGCGGTATGGTACACTGCAAATCGACAATGTGCTAACCATTGAATGACCACCGAATGACCATCGAATGACAACCGAATGACAATTGAATTACAACTGAATGACAAGAAATAAAACCCTACGAGGGATTTCTTAACAAGATGCAGAAGAATATGATATTTCAGTGCTGTTAATTAGAGAGCCCTCGTAGGGTTTCTCGCTTCGCCATCGAATGACCACCGAATGACAACCGAATGACAACCGAATGACAACCGAATGACGCTTC
>JBEPWR010000269.1:0-2745 GCA_041642335.1 Eubacteriales bacterium | reverse complement strand
TGATGCCAAAGTTCTGCCGGGTATTCAATATAAAATTCGCCATGGTTTTATTGACATCCTGATAGGCTTCCTGCTTCCAGGCAATTTCTGTTTGTTCCGTGGTAAAGCGGTCCACCTTCATTCTTTCCGCTTTCATTAAATCCCGTACCATCTGTTCCGTGTCCATTCCGGACATCAATCCGCCAATTCGCATAATAAAACTCCTTTCTTCATGTAAACCTTTCCATACGCTTTAGTTACTCTTTGTATAGGACTCAACCCTTAGGTCTCTGTTTTTTTCTAGGCTCTTTCATCTATCAGAATGCCGGCCATTTCCAGCATATCCGCTACCATATCGATAATTTTTTCCGGAGGAATTTCCCGAATCACTTCATCGGTATTGGTATCCACCACCTTTACCATCATTCGGTCGGTTCGGTCATGGGGTTCGAATTCCAACCGTCGGTTATGAGGCTTGAAGCTCTGATTGCCTTTTTCTATGGCTTTTTCCAGATCCTCTTCGGTGTACTCGAGCTTTCGTTCCGTATCCCGATTCATATTTTCCATTACGGTTCTCTCACTGCGAATCTTTTGATTTTCAGCGTCCTCCACTTGCTTTACTCCCGTCTCCTGGCTTCCTTGCCGTTGGGAATTGGTATTGACCGCTGCACTTCTCGGGCTTTCAAAACTTACTCCGTCAACTTTCATGTTCGGCTCCCTCCTAATATTCAATTATCACTTTCTATTTAGTGTATCGGCATGTTGTCTGTGGTTATTTAGTCCTTTAAAAAAATTCTTAAAAGAATTTCTAATTATTTCAATCTATGATAGGATATCCTTACAATCACGGATAAAGGAGTAGGATCATGATCAAGTACACAGGAGAATATTTATTTAAAAACCAGCAATTTATTAATACCCCGGCCTTTAACGAAGAGATTCCGGAAGATCAGAGCGTGTATGAAGTTCTTCGGGTTATCGACGGAACGCCGCTGTTTTTGACGGAACATCTTAATCGTCTGTATCGATCCCTTAAGATTTTGAATCTGAAGGATTCCTTTGATTTATCTTCCTTACAGGGCCTGGAGAAAAGCATACAAAAATTGATTGCCTTAAATTCCTTACAAAACTGCAATATGAAGATTATCGTTAGCCACTTTCATGGGGAGCGGTCCCTCGACTGCTACGGCTTTTTTATTCCCAGCAACTATCCGTCCCAGTCCGCTTACGAAAACGGCGTGGATGCGATTTTGTATCATGGAAGTCGGGATAATCCCAATGCCAAGGTGTATCAGTCGGATCTTCGGGAAAACGTCGCAAAAGCGCTTAAAGAGACCGGTGCCTACGAAGCCATTCTGGTGAATGAGTCCGGGGAGATTTCCGAGGGTAGCCGCTCCAACATTTTTTTCGTAAAAAAGGGGACGGTCTATACCTCTCCCGCAAAGCAGGTGCTTCTCGGCATCACCCGGGAAAAAGTTTTGCAGATCATGACAGAGCATGGGATTTCCTATGGTGTAACGGAAATTTATGAGAAGGATATCCCGCAGATGGACGGCGTTTTTATGACCGGTACCTCCCCTAAGGTCCTGCCCATTCGAATCATCGACGAAATGTCCTATGCCTCGGCTTCCAATTCGGTGATCCAAAAGATTATGCAGGAATATGACGCCCTGATTAAAAAAGAAATCCGCAGCAATCCCGTTAAATAAGCCGCAAATTTATGTAAATCTTTTTGCGTTCCTTTTGTAAGCCTTAAAAATAATTCGATTTTTCCTGCTGAAATATGGACAGAACCCTAATTCATGGTATAATTGTAATGCTATTTATCCAATTGTTTGACAAATATTTCATAAAGGGTGATCCATCTTGTCCAAATCAAATGTACTATATGCGGTTCGGGAGAATCTTTCCAAGGAAAAGGAAAAGACCTCGGATGCGGTGGAGGATTTTGTCCTCGTACCGGAACATAAGAAGTATTATATTATCCTCGGCTATGCGGTGGCCATTATGCTCTCCGGCCTCTTGTTCAATACTCCTCTGGAAATTATTGAAGGCATGCAGGCCATTATTACCAGTCCCAGTATTCTGGTCAGCGATTATTTCGAAGTGGCCAATATCGGCAGTGCCCTCTTTAACAGCGGTCTGTTGATGCTTGTGGCCATCGGTATCGCCAAAGTGAACCACGTAAATATGAACGGCCCCTTAATGGCGGCAATTTTAACCATCGGAGGCTTTGCGCTGTTCGGGAAGAACCCTTACAACATTCTTCCGATTTTATTCGGGGTATTCTTATTCAGCCGGGTTCAAAAAGAAAAATATAGCAAGTTTATTCTTCCCGCTTTTTTCGGAACCGCCCTGGGACCAATGGTCTCTCAGGTCTCCTTCGGCTATGATTTTCCCGTGGTCCAGGGGATAGCCCTTGCCATATTCTTTGGTACTCTGGCAGGGTTTGTGATTCCCTCCTTAGCGGCCCAGTTCGTGAAGTTTCATCAGGGCTTTAATCTCTACAACATCGGTTTTACCGCCGGTGTTACGGGTATGGCTTTTATGGCCCTGTTCCGGGCTTTCGGTTACACCCATGATACGGTGCTGATTGTATCCGCCGGAAACAACCTGTCCTTTTCCATTTACTTAGGACTACTCTTTCTCTCCTTCATTCTGATCGGTCTTTACTATAACCGCTGGAGCTTTCAAGGCTATAAGGATCTTTTGCACCGACCGGGACAACTGGTTACCGACTTTGTCACGCTGGACGGCTTCGGTATC
>JBEPWR010000268.1:0-2753 GCA_041642335.1 Eubacteriales bacterium | reverse complement strand
ACACTGCTGGAAAAGCCCTGAAATGCTTCTTCAACCGTCAAAATACCCGTAAGAAACAGCGCCAGGAGTGATGAAAGTGCGACGAGATCCGCACGGAAACGGGGAACGAGAAAGAGCAGTACAGTAACACCAAGTATAAGAAATACGATTTGCATATCCGTAAACATGTCCCATCTCCCCTCCGGTCTTTTCATCTGCTGATTTGTTGCTTTATTGGTATATATACCACTTTCCTGCGACATAAACACACTTAGCTGGATGGATCATTTGATTTGATAGTATCCTGTCCAGGAAACTTCGTGATTTCCTTTGCCATTAACACCTGAATGGTCCTTCGAATATTTTCCAGCGCCAAATTCGGATCCTGTACATCCATAACGGATTTTTCAATCGGACACATCCCGGTTTTATCCCGGTTAATGATATATGGAACAATCCGATCGGATATTAATAAAATGCTGTTCTCTTTTGCAGACTTATGGGCCGCTTCACTGGCCACCGGAGTATAAATTTTTTGAATACCGATAAGCGCGGAGAGCATCAGTGCAGCCTTACCGATGACCTTATCCACCAAAATCAGTTGTTCCGTATTTTGATACTCATCCTTCTTTTCTAAAAAATCCAAAAGCGGTTTTACGCCGATATGACTTGATTTGTAGATCAGTTCATCATTGTTATAAATCAGACACGAGGCCTCATGACTTTTCAGATGTTCATCAATTTGTGTGATATACATAATGTTATCACTTCTCCTTTCCTGCTTGCCAAATCAGAAATTATTCATGCCTGGAATCCGACTTACTGACATCCACCCACTCCTGAAATGAACAATGCTCCTCTAACTCCTCTATGGATAGTTCGATCAGACTGTTTTCACTACCGGCGGCAGGATAAACTATTTCATTTTGTTTCAGGGAAATATCCAAATACACCTTCACTTCCGGTTTCAGCACAAAGGGACAGACGCCGCCTACACCGTGTCCGACTTTTTCCTCCACCAGATCTCCCGGAATCATCTTCGGTCTGGTCCCAAAACGTTTTTTGAACTTCTTATTATCCATTTTTACATTCCCTGCTGCAACCACCAGGATCGGCTCCTTATCCACTAGAAAAGACAGGGTTTTTGCGATCTGTTTTGCCTCACATCCAATGGCCTCCGCTGCCTTATCCACCGTTGCACTGGAAGTTTTCAGCACCGTTATTCGATGCCCTAACCCTTTATCGGTAAAGTGTTTTTTCACTTTTTCGTATGCCATGATTCTTCCTCCTTCTTACTCTATCTTTATTATAGAAGCAAAATTCTTGGTTTCGCAAGGTCTTATTCCTACTTTTTTCTCATTTTTTGATTCTGAAAGGGCGTCTCCAGAAGCTCCGTGTAATTTAGTATATAAAGGGTATGTATTTATTAAGTCTATTATGTTAAAAGGGGATTATTAAGAGGAGGATTAAAATGAATATTAATTATGAAGTAAAAACCGACAAGCCCTTCGGAAAAGCGGTAGAGGATTTGAAGGAAAGTCTCAGTAAAAAAAGTTTTGGCGTGTTATGGGAGTTGAATTTCAAGGATAAGCTGAAAGAAAAAGAACTGGATTTTGATAAAAACTTCAAAATTCTCGAGGTGTGTAATCCGAAGCAGGCCAAGGAAATTCTGGATATCAATACCGAAGCCGGATATTTCCTACCTTGTAAGATGGTCGTATATGAAGACAATAATTCCGTATTTATCGGCATGACCAAGCCTACCAGCTTAATTGAAACAATCGAAGATAACAAGGTAACCTCTATTGCAACGGATATTGAGAAAAAATTAATCTCTTCCATAGAGGAAGCGAAATAAAGGATGCACCTGCATCATCAATACCGACTCATGAGAATTAATCGGCTGGCGCTTAAGCCAGTCGGTTAGTTCTTTTTCTTATTTATAATCATCACCAGCACACCGGCTACAAAGGTAATCCCTGCCACCAGTAAATATGGGATCATTAGATATCTGCCACTCCAGTCAGCGGTGGTTTCCAGATAAGCGGACATATTTATTCTCATCGCGATGATACTGAGACCATAGGCCAATGGAATCAGACCCATTATATGAAGGGCGAGATGCTTTGCTTTCAGACCGATCAAAATAAACGTCACCCCGGTTATCCAGTTGGATATGCCAAAGGTTCCAAGCAGGCGCAGCTGCTCTGTTGCGGTAGAGGTTGTCAAATCCAGCCCTGCGATATTAAGAGCCGCATATTCCAATAGCACCGTGTGCATAAACCCGCGGACGAGATCGATGCAACCGAGAACAATTAGAACAATCCAAACAAATTTTGGTACTTGGGATGCTTCTTTATTCATTACAATCCTCCTTTCATTTTATGCAGAGGAAAGGGCAGGGATAAGCCCTGCCCTATGTCTGATGAAATCAGACAAGTCCCTGTCCCCTGGTCTGACCGGGTCTGATGAAATCAGACAGGTCCCTGTCCCTTTGTCTGACCGGGTCTGATGAAATCAGACAGGTCCCTGTCCCCTTGTCTGGTCTATTTTAGGTAGTGGTCGAACCAGTCGGTAATTTCTTTCAGTCTTCGAACCCGGTGCTTCGGCTTGCCGCTTCGGCTGAGTTCGTGGTTTTCCCCTCGGAACATGCACATTCTTGATTCCACCCCATGATACTTCAGCGCGGTAAACATCTGCATGCCTTCCGGTACCCAGCATCGGTAGTCTTCCTCTGAGTGGATAAAGAGTGTCGGGGTTTTTGCCTTGTCCGC
>JBEPWR010000267.1:0-2754 GCA_041642335.1 Eubacteriales bacterium | reverse complement strand
AAGGATGCAAGATGCTTTCGAAACCACTGATAGGTATTGGTCTTGTTAAAGGTGATGCACGGGCTGAAAATATTGATAAAGGAGAATCCTTTATGTTCTATGCCTTTTTTTATCAGCTCAATCAGCTCCTCCTGATATCCGGAAAATCCCTGGGCTAAAAAGGTGGCCCCTGCCGACAGGCTCATCAGCCCCGGCTGTAGGGGTTGATCCTTGTTTCCGTGAGGTGTGCTTGGCGTTGTAAATCCCGGATCACTGACCGGTGAAGTATGACCCTTGGTCAGTCCATATATCTGATTATTCATCACAATATAGGTGACATTAATATTTCGTTTAGCCGCATGCAGAAAATGACCCGCCCCAATCGCAAATCCGTCGCCATCACCTCCGGCGGCAATCACTGTCAGCTCTTCATTTGCCAATTTGATGCCTTGGGCAATGGGCAGGGCTCTTCCATGTACCCCGTGAAAACTATAACTATCCATATACCCCGAGAGTCTTCCGGAACAGCCGATTCCGGAAACAACCATAAGCTCCTCTTTAGGAATTCCTAATTCCGCTACGGCCACCTGCAAGGAGCGAAGCACGGAAAAATCTCCACACCCTTTACACCAGGTGGGTTCAATCCCATTACTATAGTCTTGATATTTTGCCATTAGATCAGCTCCTTTATTTTGTCTTTAATCTCTTCGATTTTGAATCCATCCCCATCATAGGACAGTAAGGAATCCAACTTATCATGATAACCGATCTCCGACTGAATAATCTTTCGAAGCTGAGCACTGTAATTATTCTCCACAATCACAACGGTATCATAATGATCCAAGAGCTTTCTCAGCTGAACCACCGGAAGCGGCTTGATTTGTTTTATGGCACTATAATCCACAACCCGGTCCATTTTCTTTACCGCCTGCTGCAGCACGCTGAAGGTGGACCCGTAGCCGAGGAATAAAATCTTATTATCCTTTTCCTGATACATTCTTATGCCTTTATTATGCTCCAGGGGTCGAAGCTTTTCCATCCGTTTTACGGTCAGTCCCCGATGATCGTCCTTTGGCCGCAAAGGATACCCATAGGGACCATGCTCCAGTCCTGTGGTATGATGAAGCCCATTTTTCATTCCCGGGAATACCCTTTTGGAAATATGATCCTCCGTGTCCTCATAGCGCTTAAAGGACTCTTTCCCATCATCCAGTTCTTCTGCTGTCGCCAATTTTCCCCGGTTAATGGTTATCCGGTCAAAATCCAGGTTCTCAATATTTTCGTAGGAAAGACTTCGAAGGGCATCGGACATAAGTATAACCGGACACTGATACTGATCCGCCAAGTTAAAGGCCTCCACCGTATCATAAAAGCAATCCTCCAAGGTCGCCGGCGCTAGAATGATTCGCGGAAAATCTCCATGTCCTCCGTAATATAGGGTGTTCAAATCACTTTGCTCATGTTTTGTGGGAAGGCCCGTGCTGGGTCCCTTTCGTTGGGCATCCACCACAACAACCGGAACCTCGGCCATCGATGCAAGGCCAAGGCCTTCCATCATTAAGGATATCCCGGGACCGGAAGTCGACGTAATACTTCGGACCCCTGCATAACTGCTGCCGATAATCATATTAATTGCGGCCAGCTCATCCTCGGTCTGAATTACTTTTCCTCCATAACGGGGAAGGTGCTTCGCCAAATACTCCATTACATCCGATGCCGGAGTAATGGGATAGGCCGCCATAAATCGGCATCCGCTCATGATTGCCCCCAGGCCGATCAATTCGTTTCCAATGACCAGCGGTCCCCGATCTTTCTTCGTCACGGGTTCAATTAAATAATTTACGCCTTTCAGGCTGGTAAAATTGTAATCCACCGCACCCTGTAATACCTTTTTATTTTTCTTAACAATTTCTTCTCCCTTTTCTTTAAAGGCAGCAATGATTACCGATTCCACCAGTTCCGGTTCAATCACCGTAACCCGTGATAAAAAACCCAGGGAACAGACATTTTTCATGATCATTTTTCCTTTGTCTTTTACTACCTTGGTAATGGGCAAAGAAATAATTTCAATTTCCATCTCTTTAATAAACTCCGGATCCACTTTCAGTTCCAGGGCTTCATCGTATAATAACAGTCCTCTTCTCCGCAGTTTTTTCGTATAGATTTCCATGGTTTCCTCATCCAAGGCCAGAATAATATCCATTTCATCCTTTGGGCAACCTTTTTTCTCCACACTTCCGTAAGCGATAATTGCGCTGTTTCCTCCCTTAATTCTTGAAGTATAATACCGTTTGCCATAAACATGATATCCCATGCGGGAAAGCACTTGGAGATAATAAACTCCCGTTGCCAGTATTCCTCCACCCTGCGTGCCACCAATTAGGACTTGTATTTCCCGGTTCATCTGATCACTCCTCATCTAGTATGTCAATTTCACTCGGTTTTTTTAAACCTTCTTTAATTCTCATACCCATTTCAAGCAAAAACCCTCATCCCTTTCTCCAAAAAAAAAGAAAAAGCCTGAAGGCTTTCACCTTGTCAGGACTTCTCTCTGTGTTATTCAAACTCCTTCATTCCGGTGGATAGGAAGAACACGGATAAGGTTCCCGGACCGGTATGGGCGGCAATAACCGCCGGCAAAGTGGTAATCATAAAGTCCTTGGCTCCCACTTCTTCTTGTAACATCTCCTTTAGGGTCTCTGCTCCCTCGGGATCATTTCCGTGATTGATTCCGATTAATTGGGTTTCCAGATTAACCCCGCGTTCTTTAACAAT
>JBEPWR010000266.1:0-2804 GCA_041642335.1 Eubacteriales bacterium | reverse complement strand
CTCCGGGGCATAGTCCGGCGGCAGGGATAGCTTTTTATTGACTACGGCGTCCAGATCCTCCGGATTGGGGATGACCACCATTTCCTCTTCCATCTGCCCGCTGCCCCAGGTCAGCTTTTCCACTGACTCCTCCGATAAGAATGCCTGATGAATAAAGCCTTCTTTTTCGTCCTTTTCAATACGGATCCAGTCGTTTGCCACGAGGCCGGTGGCCTTAACCGGTTCTTCCAGTTCAATCTCTCCCAAGGCTTCCGCCTCTGCTGTCGCGTCTTCCCGGTAGGAAATATCCACCAGGGTATACATAACTTTGTTGATTTCTTCAATGCCCAGTTCTTCCGCTAAGGTTTCCGGCTCTTCGGGCTCTTCTTCGCCGCCTTCGCTGTGTTCATCGTTTTCTCCGTTGCCGGTTTCATTCCCCGGATCCTCGTTTTCGCCCTTTGGATCTTCCGGATCCCCGTTGTCTTCACCGTTCCCGTTGTCCTCACCGTTTTCGCTTTCCTGAGGATCCTCCGTTTCATTTTCGCCGTTATCCCCGGAGAGGATATTGCACCCCGAAAGGAGCACGACTAGTCCCAGAATTGTGATCATAAACAATAGCTTTTTATTTTTCATCGGCATTCTATCCCCTTTTTCAAGTTATAGCTTTTTTATCCCAAGGCTTTTCACGATCCAAGCCCTTTATTTCCTCGGTTATTCTTCTCTCAACTACCCTGAAGTATACCACGAAGGTTATGAAATTTCAATGGGACGGCAGACAGGGGGGCGCAGGCAGACAGAGGGCAGACAGGGGGACGGAGTAATTGTCTGGTCTTTGAACCAGACAATTACTCCGTCCCCCTGTCTGCCCTCCCCTTGTCTGCCTTTCTGTCTTTATTCTTCGAATAGGCCCCGGTGGATGATGCCCTGGTCATAGAGCCTGCAAAAGGCGTCGACCACATCTTCCCGAAGCTTTGTGCCGGAAATTCTTTTGATTTCTTCAATGGCAAAATCCAGCCCGAGACTCGGGCGGTAAGGGCGGTGAGAGGACATGGCCTCGACCATATCAGCGACGGTAATAAGCTGGGACTCCAATAAAATTTCCTTCTCGGTAAGTCCTAGGGGATAACCGCTGCCATCCAGTTTTTCATGATGCTGTCGGATCATTTCCTTGACCTTCCAGGGAAAATCGATGGATTTGATGATCTCCGAACCTTTGTCGGGATGGGTTTTTATCAGGGAAAATTCTTCCTCCGTAAGCTTTATCGGCTTTGAGAGGATCTCCGCGGGGATGCTGATTTTTCCGATATCATGCAGGAGCGCCGCCAGATAAATCCCGTTTACGGTTTTCTTCGAAAGCTCCATATGCTCCGCCACGACCTTCGCCAGGTTGGCAACGCTTCGCTGATGTCCGGAGGTGTAGGGATCCCGGAGCTCCACCATATTTCCCAGACTCTCAACGGTTTTAAACCAGCCTTCCAGCAGGCGTTCCTCCTCGGTTTTTCGCTCCGTAATATCCGTTATCAGCGTGGCGAACCGGTTCGTATCCACTTTGAATGCACTGACTTCATAGTACCTTCCCAATGCCCGGGAATAGTGTTCAAACTCCATGGTCGCTCCGTAGCGAATCACTTCTCCGTAGGTTTCAAGCCAGTAGCTTTCGGTTTCCGGCAACACTTCAAGTACAGTTTTTCCAATAAGGTCTTTTCGGCTCAGGCCTGTCAGCTTTTCAAACCGCGGATTCACGTCAATAAACCGGTAATCCCTAGGCTGTTGATTCTCGTCAAAAATCATTTCATGCAGGGCCAACCCTTGATTCATCTTTTTGTAGAGGTGGCGTATTCGATTTTCGCTTTTTTTCAGCTTTCCTTCCTGATCTTCCAGTTCCTTTACATATTTTCGCAGACTTTTTTCCGTATCCTCCAGCTCCTGATGGGATTCCTGAAGTTCTTCATTGGCATGGCGCAGCTCTTTTTGTAAGCTCTCCTCCACGGCCTGGGCCAAACTCATCTTGCCCACCAGCACAATGGAATGTCGTAGATAGCGGATAATTTGATCAATTTTGCTGTAGGTAATTATCGGAATGCTTTTGAAATCCTGGAGATATTTTTCCTTCGGGAATCCTCCGACTTTTACGTGTTCCTCAAAAATTTCCGGGTCCGGTCTTTCCTCAAGATAAAAATCCCGAATGAAGATATTTGAAGTATGCACCCCTTTGACCTCGATGGGAATGATCCCGTAGTGCAGATTATTTTTGCACTGATAGATTTGGTAGGATTCTCCGGGACCGCTTACAAGCTTTTTATGGGCGGAGGTGTTTAGGCAGTGCTTACTCATCTGTGTATTTTTTCGATGATAATTTCGACAAAGATTATTTTTATCCGTGGATAAAAGTACCTCTCCGTCAATGGTGGCAAACTCCAGACTGAGTCCCATCATATCGGAAAAGGCATTCATGGAATTTTCCAGGTCGCTTATGTGGATTTCCTTTAGAAATTCCGTCTCCAGAATTTTCTCTTCAATGGCGGCTTTATCTTTAAAACTGTCCATTTCAATTCCCCGCTTTCATCTTTCACACTTCACAACTTTCCGGTTCGTTATTGATTGCTATACATTTATATGACCTCAAAGTCCTCTGAATCATCAGTGCCTCCGGTTATACAGGTAAAACATCCCTCAAAACCACCAACAGCACTTCCAATTGCCCAGATGGGTTCCCCGCAAACCGCACATTTTTCTCCTGCATTTTTCCTTTTGAGTGCTTCCTTTAATCTTCCTTCTACATCATCCAGGTTTTCCTCTTTATTCATTTTTACAAATTTTCTGGC
>JBEPWR010000265.1:0-2817 GCA_041642335.1 Eubacteriales bacterium | reverse complement strand
GGGCGATAAGGAAGTTACAATTGAAATTATTGCGGAAGAGCCGGAAATTGATAAGACCTTTACCTTTCATACGGACCATGAATTTCTTTACGCATTGTTAGAAGAAAAAGAAGAGGAACTGGGCGCGAGCTTTGAGACCTATGATTTCGGAACCATGGTTACGGGGATGATGGATTATGAGGCGAAGGCAGGGGACCAGGAATACTTTCACGTGACAATCAATTCTGTGGACGCGACAACGGGACCGGAGGAAATTCCCTTGAAGGATCAGGATAGCTATCGTTTTGAGCTTCGGAATTATTAAACCAGACAATTACTCCGTCCCCCTGTCTGGATAAGGAGGGAACTACAATGGAAACCAATAAAAAGATCTTGAAAATCGGTTTAATTCTGGTTGCGGCTTTGGTCGTGATCGGCTATATCGGGGTGTATCTGTTAAGCCTGGATGAGCTGGTGGTAGTCGAGCATTACATAGAGGAAGCGGTATCTTTAGAGGATTATGAGCGGCCCAGAGAAGTAACTCTGGAGCTTGGCTATATTACCAACGCTGCCGATGACCGGGTGGTGGAACAGGTTCGTTTTCCGGAGTATCCCGGGCTGGATGTTCAGGCCAGCGAATATGGTTTTCATTCCGGGATCACGTTCTTTACCAACGGCCAGCGGGCAACACCGGGAAACATTAGCGGACGTTACAGCCAGCGGATTGTGTATTTGAAGTTTACCTTTAATGAGGATTATCAGGATTATGCACCGATTGAAATTACAAAAGCGGATCTTTATCTCTCGGATGGCTCTAAGATACAGAAGGATATCGGCTTTATCGATTTTCGTTTTGCTAAGGACGGCAGTGATATCATTGCTCCACGGGTTTTGTCTAGGGATGATCAACACTCTGAATTAAAAGCGGTCGTGAATGAGGATATTGAACTGATCGGAATTGAATCCGAATATCTGGATATGCTTCCGGAAGGGTTGGATATTACAGTGAATCGTCAGGGCTCTCAGGAGATCGAAGGAATGGAGTTCCAAGAGGGAGAGGAACTATTGATCAAAACCGATTGGGGAAAATCTGAGAATTATAATGATGAAATGTTACAACTCAGGCTTCGCCCTAAAATTCACTTTACTAGCGAAAAGGGAGAAGCGAAGTATTCCCGGGTCCCGATGATCCAGACCCGGTCAGCAAATTATGAGTTTTTTGAAATCCTGCACTATCTTCAGCAAAGGGGGGCCTTATAATGGATCAGGGATATCGTAAAATTTTCTGGGGGCTTATTTTTGTCACCTTTCATTTGGAAATCGGCCTGCTGCAAATCCTGCCGCCCTTTATAGGCTGGATCATACTTGTATTGGGCCTGGGAGAGATCAGGGACAGTCTTCGCCGATCCTCCATTTCCACCGAAAGCTTTAAACAGGCAGGGCTCTTTGGGAAAATCCTGGTGGGACTTACCTTAATCGGCACCCTCGGAACCCTTTCCAGCGGCGAAGCGTTTCTGGAGGCTCCACAACTTTTGTACTATCCCGTGATCGTCCTCCTGCTTGAAATCGTTACGGCCTACTATATACTCGAAGGCACCCACCAGGTTTTTATGGAGCTGGGCTTTGAAGAAAAAGGGGAAGAGACGAAAAGAGGCCTACGGACGTATTTGATCCTCTCGCTTTCATCCGCAGTGATAATCCCTTTCGCACTGTTTTTCCATCACGATCTAAGCAGTGTCATCGGAATCTTACTCGGAGTCCTTGCAATGATTTATCTGTTGGTATCGATCAATCGAATAAAGAAGTTTTGGGAGACGGATCCCTTAGGGACGGCGGTAGGCTTTAAACAGCAAAAGATTTCTGCGGAGGAGCCGGTTGCTGAAGGAGGACAAAAGGCTTAAACGCTAATGAGCTGATAATGGATGGGTTGTTTTGTTACAGGAAGAAAAATATAAACGGGAGGACGGAGCCATGAAAAAAATTAGGGTAAGAAGTTATCGGATGCTACAGGATTTTCAGCGGGTGGAGGCTTTTTTGAGAATGGAATACCAAAAGCGGGATCATAACGGCTATCTGTTGCCGGAGTTTTGGGAGTATGCCCATACCCATCCCATGTTTAATCCCTATAAAGCCCACCGTATGGGACTTTGGGAAGAAGAAGAGGAACTGGTGGGGGTTGCGGCCTATGAGATGGATCTTGGAAGCGCTTTTCTGTTTGCCAAAAGAGGCTATGAATTCCTGTATCCAGGAATCCTCGCCTATGCGGAACAGGAGCTTTCCGTAAGGCAGGACGGGGTTTTAAAAAGTGCTGTCTGGACGACGGATCAACAAAAGGATGTGGTGGACCTGCTTGAAAATCAGGGTTACGAAAGGGTTTATGAAGAAGCCATTACCACCTATTCCTATGATAAGGGTTTTGATGAACCGGAGCTTCCCGAAGGATTTAATATTGTTTCTCTGGAAGAGGAAAATGATTACGGAAAAATCCACGAATGCCTGTGGAAAGGATTTAATCATGGGGATGAGCCCGATGACGATGTAGACTGTCGGCGGCTGATGCAGTCCGGACCGCACTTTCGGAAGGATCTTTCCATGGTGGTAACGGCACCTGATGGCAGTTATGCAAGCTTTGCCGGAATGTGGCTGAATGAGGAAAATCGGTATGCCTACTTGGAACCGATGGCGACGGTGCCGGAATACCGAAAACTCGGCCTCGGAAAGGCGCTACTGATGCGGGCGATGAAAAAAACGGAGACCTTCGGAGCAGCCTACTGCTACGGCGGGATGTTTGAGTATTATCTGCATCTCGGATTTGAGAACGCCGGCATGCGATGGCTC
>JBEPWR010000264.1:0-2820 GCA_041642335.1 Eubacteriales bacterium | reverse complement strand
AGTTTATGCCGAATGTGGAAAACAAAATATTATTTCTCGAAGATGATAATATTATGGGAGACTATTTTGCATATGAATTTGAAAGAAACTTGCAATCGCTGCTGCATACGGTTGGTGAAGGAATAAAAGGGATTGTGTTCGGTAGTTTTGAGGCAAGTTGTAAAATGGATATCGATACCATAAAAAGAATTGTCGCTACTAAGGAGCAGCTCAGTGGTGTTCCTATTATATTCAATGTGGATTTTGGACATGTTTTTCCACTTGCAACCTTTCCAATTGGTGGAACTGCACGTATAATTGCCAATAAAGAGAACTTATCTCTTGAAATATTGAAACATTAAAGAATATAATGCCTCCGGTAGCGAATTTTAAGGAAAACGAAAGGGCAGAGACGTTTTTGTCTAAACTGAAGGAGGCGTATCCTAAGGATGCGAAGCTTTGTATTGTCTCCCACGGAGGAATGATCAACATGCTTTACCGGTCCCTGCTGAATCTACCCATGATGACGGAACAGTCCATCAGCTGCGGGGATACGTCGGTCCATAAGTTTGTACTAAGTGAAGGGAAATGCCGTATAGAATATCTTAATCGATTGGGGCATCTAGAGGATTTGGGGTAATTTGCAAAATGAATTACCGAAAATTTTTACGATGGAGGTTGTTATGAAAAATTATAGAAGGTTGATAATAATGGCGTTAATATTGATCCTGGTCTTAGGAGTGTTTGCTTATAGGTTCCATTCCAGTAAGATAAGTACGTTGGAACAAGATATGAATGATCTTCAAGCTAAATTGATATTGGAAAGTGAAAAAAATGAAGGGTATTCCCAGGAGAGTTATAATGAAGTGGATTTCCAATTTGTAAGTACTGCAAAAATTTCCGAGGATTTTGATGACAGATTTTACTTTCCTCAATACCTTCCCAAAACAATAGAAAGCAGTTTTGTGGAGTCCGGTAAATTAAGAGGAGTAGGATTGGTAGGCCAAGACGATACATATTTATACTACTATGCTGGACTGGGGAAAAAACAAACACAACATTATGAATGTGAAGTAGATTCAATTAAGTATAATGACGACTTAAATATTTTGCAGGTAACGGTTACAGAGAAACCCGTTGACAATGACCTTGGGAATCGGGATATTGAAACCTTCATATCCACTCTTGTTAGAGTTGAGAAGAACGAGTTGCCGGAAGAGAGGGATGAAATGCAACTTAGCATTAACTATCGGCAATAAATATACATCCGGTATAGGAAATCCCAAAGATCCAAAAGCTGCTGAAAATTTTTAAGTAGTTCACCGAAAAAGTTGCGAAGGAAATTCGGATTCCATCCCTATAGCCCATGGGGATGGATTTTTTTCATAAAATATTAGTGAATAACAACAATTATTTATTGTAAAACGATAAATAATCTGGTAAAATCAAATGACCAAGTAAATAAGTGAGGTGGTTTATATGAAACGTGAAACACTCTTTTTAAAGTCTGCAGTCGTCCTTATGGGAGTTCCGATTCTGATTCTTAGTATATTCGGATTGACCTGGCTAATCGATAATCCGGCAAACCCGGAATATGGTCATATCCTATATCCTATTTTAATCGGCATGTACGCATCAACGATCCCGTTCTTTATTGCACTATACCAAGCTTTTCGCATACTAACCTATATTGATATAAAAGAGGCCTTCTCGGAATTATCGGTAAATGCTTTACAGCGTATAAAATTCTGCGCGATGACCATCAGTGCCTTATATGTGCTGATGCTGCCCTTTGTTTTTCTCCTGGCAGAGCTGGATGATGCCCCGGGACTCATACTATTCGGATCGGTCCCCGTCTTTGCATCAATGGTAATCGCAGTATTTGCTGCGGTTCTTCAAAAACTACTGAAAAACGCCATCGAGATAAAAAACGACAATGAACTAACGATATGAGGTGAATCCTATGGCAATTATAATTAATCTTGATGTAATGCTGGCAAAAAGAAAAATGAGCGTCACGGAGCTTGCAGACCGGGTCGGAATAACCATGGCGAACATTTCCATACTAAAAAACGGAAAGGCAAAAGCCATCAGGTTTTCAACCCTGGAGGAAATATGCAAGGCACTGGAATGTCAACCGGGTGATATTTTGGAATACCGGGAGGACAATACCGAAGAAAGCTGATGAAAAATCTGTCTACCCATTACTCGGGGGACGGATTTTTTTATTTGCAAAATAATAATTAAGTTTTAAGATGAGTATTTATCTTATAAAATAAAGGACTTATTTATTAAAGTATCGAATATAATAAGGTAATAGAATAGAGGTTCAAGGACAATGTAGAGGAGGAGAAAAATGGTCAAGGAGAAGCTGCTCAATGATCTACGGAACAAAATGGTTGAGAACAAACAGATTTTTAGTGGGGTATTGTGTGTTGAAAAGGGCGACGGGAGTTTCTCTTGGACCGGAGCCGCCGGAGACATGCAAAAGGACAGCCGATTTTTTATTGCCAGCGTGACGAAGCTGTATGTGACAGCGGTAATAATGCAGCTTATTGAGAAGAACCGTATCAAACTAACCGATAAAATATCCAAATACCTACCGAAGGAATACTGCGAAGGAATTCACATATTAAAAGGGGTTGACTACTCCGATGAGATTACCGTTGCTCATTTGATTTCCAATACATCGGGGCTGCCCGACTATTTTTTTCATAAGCAGGCTGACGGAAGGACCGCTGCGGACGATCTGCTGGAAGGGAAGGATGAGGCCTGGCCCTTGGATAAAACCATCGGATTAATAAAAAATCTCACCCCGAATTTTAAGCCGGGGACTAAAGG
>JBEPWR010000263.1:0-2835 GCA_041642335.1 Eubacteriales bacterium | reverse complement strand
ATCCGATTGCTTAAAATATTGGCTACCTGATTGCTGTTGCTCATCTCCCCCAGATACTCCCAATCATTCCAAGCAAGACCCGTTTCCATGGTTAGCAGATTTTTAACGGTAATGTTTTGCTTTTGCTCATCGAAATTTTTTACCTTCAGATCCGTATCGATGTCCGGAAAGATCTCAATGATTTTTTGGTCAACACTTTCAATATATCCTTCCTCAATTGCAATGCCAATTAGCGCCGAGGTTACATTTTTTGTCACGGAGTTCAGTGAATGGAGGTAATCCTCTGTATAGGGGTAAAAGTAGCTTTCCGTAACGATATGACCGTTTTTAATAATGATCGCACTGTGGATGTCCAAATTGGAGGTATCAATGGCTTCAAACATTTCATCGATTTTTTGGGAATGCATATTTTGGGCTTCCGGCGTGGAGCTTTGCCAATAAGCCGTTGGCCAGTAGTTATCTGCTAAGGGTAAGGATACCGTTTCTTCTTTTGAACAGCTGATCATAAATCCTGTGGATAGAAATAGGGGAAGTAAAAACAACGGCATTTTTTTAAAAAGTTGCTTCATATAAAACACCTCCTGATTTTCGCACTAAAAATAAATAAACTATAGTATAATTATATATCAAAACCTGGCTTATTTGAACGATTTTTGTAGAGGAGTTACTGTTTTTTTCGAAAAATCATGTAAAAAATCGGTTTTGGCAACCATTTCTGTTGAATTAAATGATACAATAACTATAAAAGTTTAACTATTCATAAAAATATATTTTTTATGAATGCTGTTTTTATTTCATTTCAAAGGAGGACGTATTAATGGAAAGAACGAAAATTGATGACATTGCCCGCTATACCTTTTTATCCGGAGTGGTGTATGCACCGAACGGTGAAAATGCGTGTTTCGTAGCGCATCAGGGAAACTATGAGGAGAACAATTACGAATCAAACATCTGGCTCTATAAAGCTAAGGAAGATCGGGTTCTTCAATTAACCGCCTTCGATAAGGAATCATCCTATCTTTGGCTTTCGGATAAGGAACACATCCTGTTTCCGGGAACCCGGGATAAAAAAGATCAGGATAAGCAAAAGGAGGGAGACGAGTTCACCCAGTACTATAAGCTGAACATCCATGGTGGAGAAGCAAAAAAAGAATTTCGAATCCCAATGAAGGTAAATCAAATTAAAGAGATTGACGAAAACACCTTCATATTTACGGCGGAGTATAATCCGGCCAAGAAGGATTTAAGTAAGTTAACGGAAGAGGAAAAGAAAAAGGAACTGAAAAATAGAAAAGAAGAGAAGGACTATGAGGTCCTTGATGAGATTCCCTTCTGGACCAACGGAAAAGGGTTCTCCAATAAAGAACGAAATCGGTTGTATTTATATCATAAAAGCAGTGGGGAAGTAGAGGCCTTAACCGAAGAGCACACGACGGTCGGCGGGTTCAATCTGAATGAGGATCATAGCAAGGTGGTCTTTACCGCTACCGCGTATACCGATAAGATGCAGCTTACCAATGCGGTATACCTTCTGGATGTAGCGTCAAAGGAAATTACGAAAATCAGTCCCGATGAGGAATTCAGCTATGGATACACAAACTTTATGACAGAGGACAGTATCATCTGCACCGGAAAAGATCAACAAAGTTATGGTCTCAATGAAAACCCGCAGTTTCATTTACTTGATATCAACGAAAAATCCAGAAAGAATCTTACACCGGACTTTGACCGAAGCATTGGAAACTCGGTCGGATCCGATTGCCGATATGGCGGCTCTCTTTCAGGAGCGGTGCAAAAGGACGGAGAATATGTGTACTTTACAACGACCGAAGGCTACAGCTCCTACTTAAATCGAATCGACATTGATGGAAATATTGAGCGAATCATTGAAACCACAGGAACTGTGGATGACTACTCCGTAAAGGATGGCTCCCTGCTGTTTATCGGTCTACGGGGACTGAATCTGCAGGAGCTGTATAAATTCGAAGAGAATCAGGAGAAGACCGTAACCAACTTCAATCAATGGGTGCAAAAAGAACGGCAACTCTCAGAACTTGAAGCCTTATCGGTGAACACGGCAGAAGGCGTTACAATAGACGGTTGGGTGATGAGACCGGCGGACTTTGATGAAAACAAAAAATATCCGGCGATTTTAAACATTCACGGCGGGCCGAAAACCGCCTATGGAGAGAACTTCTTCCACGAAATGCAGTACTGGACCAGTGAAGGCTATGTGGTCTTTTTCTGCAACCCCAGAGGAAGCGACGGAAAAGGCAATGCATTCTCTGACATCCGAGGAAAATACGGAACCATCGATTACGAGGATATCATGAAATTTACCGATGGGGTATTGGAGAAGTACGATTTTATCGATGGTAAGCGGGTAGGAGTAACCGGAGGTTCCTACGGAGGCTTTATGACCAACTGGATCATCGGCCATACGAACCGCTTCAAAGCAGCGGCCTCCCAGCGAAGTATTTCCAACTGGATTTCGAAGTTCAACACGACGGATATCGGATACTTCTTTGTTGAGGACCAAAACCAGACCACACCCTGGAAGGATCATGAAAAACTATGGGAACAGTCTCCCCTGAAGCACGCGGACAAGGCAAAAACCCCGACACTCTTTATCCACTCAGAGGAAGACTACCGATGCTGGGTACCGGAAGGCATGCAGATGTTTACCGCCCTGAAATATCATGGGGTGGAATCAAGAATGTGCATGTTTAGAGGGGAAAACCACGAACTCAGCCGAAGCGGCAAGCCGAAGCACCGGGTTCGAAGACTGAAAGAAATTACCGACTGGTTCGACCACTACCTAAAATAGACCAGACA
>JBEPWR010000262.1:0-2843 GCA_041642335.1 Eubacteriales bacterium | reverse complement strand
CGGGTCTGTGAGATTCTCAAAGAGGAGGAAAAAACCCGGGAGGTGCCGGTGATTTTTTTAACCGCCCGAACCGATAGTGAAAGCATCAGCAAAGGTTTTGAGTTAGGGGGCGTGGATTATATCACCAAACCCTTTAACGCCCGGGAGTTAAAGGCCCGGGTAAGAACCCATCTGCAGCTGAAACGTTCGAAGGAAGAACTGAAGGAAAAAAATGAAGCCCTGAGGAAGAGCAATCAGGTTAAGGATAAGTTTTTTTCCATCATTGCCCATGATTTAAAGAGTCCCTTAAACACCTTTGTCAGCATGATTACCCTGATGGAGGAGAACTATGGGGATTTCAGTGAACAGGAAAGAAAAGAATTTTTACAGTCCATGTCCCATCACTCTCAGCAGATCAACAAACTGTTGAATAATCTCCTGCAGTGGTCCATGCATCAGCGGGGACAGCTGAAGATCCATCCTGAAGAGCTTTTTTTACAAAATCTGATTGATGAGAATTTAAAGCTCTATCATCAGGAGATCCATCAAAAGAAACTGCGGGTGGAGATGAAATTGGAACCGGGACTGAAGACCCGGGGAGACGCTTCCATGCTTCATACGATTTTTCGAAATCTCCTGTCGAATGCCGTGAAATTTACTCCGAATCGGGGGAAAATCGAAATCCGCGGCGGATCGGAGAACGGACAAATTCTGATTGATATTGAAGATACCGGTGTAGGGATTCAAAAGGAGCGGATACCCGGTCTCTTTCGTATGGACCAGGTCAAGTCGACAAAGGGAACGAACGATGAAGAGGGGACAGGCCTCGGGCTCATCCTTTGCCGGGAGTTTGCGGAATATCATCAGGGTGCCATTGAAGTGGACAGCAAACCCCAAAGAGGCACTAAAATTCGGGTAAGCCTGCCGAAAAGACCGGAATTTTCCCCCGAAGACATCGACGACAAAGGGGAGGAGGAAGAAAATGAAAATTTTATTGGCAGCTTTTGATCCCTTCGGGGGAGAAAAAATCAATCCGGCTCTGGAAGCGGTAAAACAGGTACCGGATATTATCGAAGGGTATACCGTAAGCAAGGTGGAGATTCCTACGGTCTTTCACCGGTCCATTGAAGTACTCAGGGAAAGAATCCACTGGGAAGATCCCGAGATCATCCTTGTTATAGGACAGGCGGGGGGGCGTTCTGAGATAAGTATCGAACGGGTGGGAATCAATATTGATGATGCCCGGATTCCGGACAATCAGGAAAATCAGCCGATTGATGAAAAAATCAATCCCACGGGACCTGCGGCTTATTTTTCCAATCTGCCCATCAAAGCCATGGCGGAGGAGATACGACAGGCAGGGATCCCCGCCGGGGTTTCCAACTCCGCAGGAACCTTTGTATGCAATCATATTCTTTATGGGCTTATGGACCATATCCATACCGAGCACAGGGGCTCCCGGGGAGGTTTTATCCATGTTCCCTACATCCCTTCCCAGGTAACGGACAAGAAAGGACAGCCCTCCATGGCGCTTTCCGATATGGTAAAAGCCATTGAAGCGGCCCTTCGGGCCGCAGTAATTTACAAAAAAGATCTTCAAAAAGAAGAGGGAAGCCTACACTAGTGTTATTTGCACTAGTGTTTTCTATTGCACAATAGTGGGATTCCTTGTCAGAAATCGTCTTTTTTGTTGAAGAATTCCCTGAAATATAATAAGATAGGGTTAGATTTTATCTATAGTTAAAGGAGCGTAAAACCATGAATATAACGGATTTAAACGATATGCAGCGGCAAGCGGTGTGCCAGACGGAAGGACCTTTACTGGTGCTTGCCGGAGCCGGTTCCGGAAAAACCCGGGTACTTACCCATCGAATCGCCTATCTGGTAGAGGAACTCGGCGTGGATCCTTACCATATTTTAGCAATCACCTTTACCAACAAAGCGGCGAAGGAAATGAAGGAACGGGTGGAGGGCTTATTGGAAAAGCCCTATTATAACCTTTGGATCAGTACCTTTCACTCCGCCTGTGTTCGAATCCTCAGAAGAGAAATTGAAGCCCTGGGTTATACGAGCAACTTCGGGATCTACGATCCCTCGGACCAGCTGGTGGTCATGAAGGAGTGTATAAAATCCTTAAACCTGCCGGAAAAGGAATACCATCCCAAGGCGATGCTCGGAGCTGTGGGACGGGCCAAGGATAAACTGATTACCCCCGACGAGTATCTGAAAATCGAAGGGGATGACTATCGAAACCAGCAGATTGAAAAACTCTATCGCATGTACCAACGGATTCTTCGAAAAAATAATGCGCTGGATTTTGACGATCTGATTATGAAGACCGTAACCCTGTTTAAGGAGCATCCCAAGATTTTACGGTATTATCAGAATCAGTTTGAATACATCTTAGTGGATGAGTTTCAGGATACCAATATGGCCCAGTATACCTTAGTCAGCATGCTGGCCCATAACCACAAAAACATCTGCGTTGTGGGGGATGACGACCAGTCGATTTACGGCTGGCGGGGTGCGGATATTCAAAATATTTTAGGCTTTGAGCAGGACTTTGAAAAAACCAAAACCATCAAGCTTGAGCGGAATTACCGGTCCACCAATATAATTTTAGAGGCGGCCAATGAGGTGGTGGCCCATAACCGGCAGCGAAAACCGAAAAAACTCTGGACAGACAATGACAAAGGGAAAGTGCTCAATTACTATAAAGCGGACCAGGAGCGGGATGAAGCAAGATACATTGCGGACACCATTGAAAAACAACGGAGTGCCGGAGAGCGGGCCTATAAGGACTTTGCGATCCTGTATCGTACCAATGTGCAGTCCCGTATTATTGAAGAAATTCTGGTTCAACG
>JBEPWR010000261.1:0-2844 GCA_041642335.1 Eubacteriales bacterium | reverse complement strand
AAGGTATCAATTCCCTGCCCTGCAGAGCCTCCAATTAACAAATTATAATCCAAGAGTAAACGCCCCTTTCCTTTGATATTTTCTTATTTACACTATTTCATGTATACCCTTATAAGAAATTTTCAATCGAGGAGTTTTTGTCCTGCCAAGAGGTGCTTTACCGAATCTTCCTCTAAGAGCACCTCTTTCGCCTTTCCGATTTTCTCGGGCAGAATAAAGGAAAGCTTTTTATCCCGGTTTTTTTTATCCCGTTTCATAAAATCGATCAGTTCCGCCGGGGTCTTTTCCGGCAGGGCCCGAGGCTCCGCATAGCTTAAAACCCCGTCAATCAATGCCCGGATCCTCTGAAAGGCTTCGATGGGCAAGATCCCCTGACGGCGCGCCATCCCGGATTCATAAATCATGCCCCAAAGCACCGCTTCCCCATGGCTGTAGCCCTGATACTGATAAAGGGCTTCCAGTGCATGCCCGACGGTATGACCGAAGTTTAGAATTTTCCGAAGGCCCCTTTCCTGTTCATCGGCCTCCACAACCTGCTTTTTCACCTGAACACCGCGGAGGATCAGGGCCGTAAATTCATTCAGATTTTTCGCATCTGAAGAGAACAGCGTGCCCTTTTGGTATTTCTCTTCTATTTCCGAGAACAACAGAGGATCCCCGATAATCCCATGTTTGATGAGTTCTCCATAACCGTTGATCCAGTCTTGTTGTTTCAGGGTTTGTAAGTAGGTCCCGTCAATCCAGACATGAACCGGCGGGTAGAAACTACCGATTAAGTTTTTCCCCTCCGAAAGATTGACTCCGGTTTTTCCACCGATGCTGCTGTCGATCTGGGCCAAAAGGGTTGTGGGAATGTGTACATAGTCCACGCCCCGCATATAGATCGAGGCCAGAAACCCGGCCAGATCCCCTACCACGCCGCCGCCGAAAGCCAGGATCTTCGTCTCTCTTCCGAATCCCTGCTGCGCCAGAGCCTTTGCCAAACCTTCCACCTTTTTCAGACTTTTACTGTTCTCTCCCGGAGGAATCACCAGCGTCAAAAAAGGCCGGGCCGTCTTCTTTGCCCTGGCCTCCCAGTCCTCAATGTGCCCTGCATAAATTTTTTGAACATGCTCGTCGGTAATCAGCACAAACCCCGACCTTTTTTCGGCTTGGCTGATCTCCTCTTGTCCGATCATCTCGACAAGATCCCTTCCAGTTGTTATATAATATCCTGTCTTATTCTTTTCAAAAGCGGTTTTTACCCATTGTTTTTCCATCGACTCACCATCTTTTCCAAAGAATCATTCCCGTAGGAATATAACATGCTTTTGGTCACTTCAATGATACTGAGGGCTTCCCCCACAAGAGATGCGGAAGGAACCGCACAGTGGTCACTTCGCTCTTTGGACGCCTCCGTCTTCTCCTTTGTCCGGATATCCACGGTGTCCAAGGGTTTCCTGAGGGTCGGGATCGGCTTGACGCCGCAGCGAATCACCAAGGGCTCGCCATTGCTCATGCCCCCTTCGATGCCTCCCGCATGATTGGTTTTCCGGTAATATCCCCTCTGCGAGTCATAATAAATCGGATCATGGACTTTCGATCCGGGATTTCTGGTCAAATCAAAACCTTCTCCGATTTCCACAGCTTTTACCGATTGGAGTGCCATTAAGGCTCCCGCCAGACGTCCGTCGAGCTTATGATAGGACTGTACATAACTTCCAAGGCCCACAGGGAGATTTTCAATAACCACTTCAAATACGCCTCCCAGGGAATCCCCGGCTTCAATTGCCCGGTCCACGGCCCCAATCATGGCCTTTTCCGCCTCGGGATCTCCACAGCGAAGGGGCGACTGTTTTACATGCGCTAAAAATGCTTCTTTTTTCTCCGCTAAACTTCCGTCACTTTTTCCGAGAGGGTTTCTCTCCTTAGCGACTTGCTGATCCGCCACGGACAAAACATGGCTGTAACTTTTAATATCAAAATGGGAAAGAAGCTGTTTGCAAAAACTACCCACTGCAACCTGTACCGCAGTTTCCCGGGCACTGGCCCTCTCCAGGACATTCCGGGCATCATCAAAGCCGTATTTCAGAACCCCCGAAAGGTCCCCATGCCCCGGACGCACCTTTGTTACGACCCGTTCCTGAAGGTCCCCCCTCACCGGGTCCATGGCGGACTTCCAGTTTTCAAAGTCCCGATTGGCAATGGTAAAGGCAATGGGACTGCCGAGGGTAAGTCCCCCCCGAAGGCCGGAGATAATCTCAATCTCATCGGATTCAATCGCCATCCGTCGCCCCCGTCCATAGCCCTGCTGTCTATTTTCCAGGTCCTGATTAATCTTTTGAACATCAATGGTCACCTTGGCGGGAAACCCTTCAATAACGGCCACCAGGGCCTTCCCATGGGACTCTCCTGCAGTAAGTATCTTTAGCATAATTCTCCTCCTCGATTCTTAAATCTTTCGTGGTTAAGTCTTTCGGAGTTAACCTTTATTGTTTTCCTCCCGCAGGTAGGTCACTTTTTCCAGGAAGTCCGGAAAAGAAACAGCGATCGAGCCCTCGTCATCCAGGCGTACCCCCTGCTCTGAAAGGAGCCCGGCAATGACCATGGACATGGCAATGCGGTGGTCTCCATGGGAATGTACCCTGCCGCCTAGAATTCTTTGATTGCCGTAAATCTTCATGCCGTCGGGTTTTTCTTCCATCATCACGCCAAGCTTGCCCATTTCCTGAACAATCCCCCGGATACGGTCGGATTCTTTGACTTTGAGCTCTTCCGCGCCTGAGATTTCCATATCCCCTTAGGCCTGGGAAGCCACTACCGCAATGATCGGTAACTCGTCTATCAGTGACGGAATCATTTCCC
>JBEPWR010000260.1:0-2855 GCA_041642335.1 Eubacteriales bacterium | reverse complement strand
AGATGGTAGAAAAAGAAACCGGTAGAAAATTAGAACTCTTTAGTGGAGGAAACTCCAGTAGCATCTATCTACTCGATCAAAATCGTATGCCGGAGAAAATCAATCATTTGCGACTAGGCGAGGCCATTGTTCTTGGAACCGAAAGTGCCTATGGGAGGAATATTGAAAATACCCATCAGGATATTTTTCAACTGGTCGCGGAGATTATTGAACTCAAAGAAAAGCCATCGATCCCCATTGGGGATATTGGGATGGATGCTTTTGGGAACACTCCTTCCTTTGAGGACGAAGGGGTTCGAAAAAGGGCGATACTCGCAGTAGGCCGACAAGATATCGGTAGCTATGATATTTTTCCTGTAGACCGGGATATGAAAATTCTTGGCGCTAGCAGCGATCATTTAATTCTTGATATAACCGATGCTAAGGGAGATTATAAAGTTGGGGATGAAATCCGATTTAATCTTCGGTATGGCGCTTTGCTTTCTCTAATGACTAGTGAATATGTATCAAAAAAAATCATCTATTAGAATTACCTGTGAAAAATACAATTGAATTTACAGATTAATACTCAGAAAGCACCCATTCAACTGAATGGGTGCTTTCTGATAATTTATCGTTTTGTGACTTACCTCATGAATTTGCTTACAAAGGGGGAGGTTTCTCCCTGTCTTAAAAAGTGACCGGAAGGACCCTCGCCTAAAAACTCTGAAAACCATGCTTCATGTTCTACTTCTTCATGAAGAATCGCTTGAGCTAAAGCGTAGGTTCGATGATCTTTGCCGGCGGTTAGATTGCATATTTCGGTATACCCACGAACGGCACATCGCTCGGCCTCAACTAATACTTTTAACATCGCATTAACATCACTAGGATCTTTAGGAAGTTTTGCCGGTGGACAGGCGGAAATATTATGGAAATCCACCATATCTCCAGGCAGTTCTCCACCTAGTTCGTAGATTCGTGGAACTAAAGCTTCAAAGTGATTTCGATCTTCTATTCGAGCCGTTTCAGCGATCTCTTTTACCCCTTCTCCTTGAAGGCCGATAAGGTTGACTCTAAGAAGCGTGTAATAATAAAAGGTTGTTAACTCTGCAGATGCATTAGTAATGAGTAGATCCAAAAGCTTATCCACATCAACTCCTGAATCCTCTACCATTTGTCTTGCTACTTTCGACATTTGAATTCCTCCTTGTAAATTTCTTATGCTTTACCAATTTCTTCTTTTAAGTATAGAATATTCTGAACAATATGTCAACTTCGGTGGAAAGACTATAACTCTCTGAATAAGAATCACGCAGATATATTTTGATTATTTTATTGCTTTAATTTATAATAAGGACTAAGTGAGATATTAATACCTTAAAAAATCAGCATAAAGCAGAAGGGATGAAACTATGAAAATCATCGATTTAAGAAGTGATACCGTTACAACTCCAACGAAAAACATGTATCAGGAGATTGAAAGGGCTCCCGTGGGAGATGATGTATATGGGGACGATCCAACCGTAAATAGATTAGAAGAAATAGCTGCCCTAACCCTCAATAAAGAAAAAGCTTTGTTCGTACCTACAGGTACGATGGGGAATTTGATTGCGGTAATGGCCCATACCCAGCCCGGGGAAGAAATTATTTTAGAGCGCAGTAGCCATATTTTCCTCTATGAAGCCGCAGGAGCCTCAAGACTGGCGGGAGTACAACCTATGCCAATTCAAGGAATGAACGGTGTAATGAATCCGAAAGAAGTTGAAAACAGCATACGAAAAGAAAATATTCACTTTCCAAAGACTGGTCTAATTTGTATTGAAAACACTCATAATATGGCTGGAGGAATGATTCAGCCCTTAAATAACTTACAAGAACTACGAGATATTGCAGACAGACACCAGATCCCAATGCACCTTGATGGTGCTCGAGTATTCAATGCAGCAGCCGGTTTAGGATGCGAAGTAACCGAAATTGTTAAACATTTTGATTCCGTTATGTTCTGCCTATCAAAAGGTCTGAGTGCGCCGGTTGGAAGCATGTTGGTTGGTTCGGAAGCTTTTATTAATCGGGCTCGAAAACTCCGTAAGATGCTTGGAGGCGGCATGCGACAGGCCGGTGTTATTGCAGCAGCCGGGGTTTTATCAATTGTAGAAATGCCTAAACAATTACAGACTGATCATAAAAATGCTCAAATTTTAGCAGAAGGCCTGAATAAGCTTTCGGGGATTACTATTGACCTTGATAACGTTCATACCAATATTATTAATGTTTCAATTCAGGATACCGGTTTTACTTCAGAGATTTTCGTTGAAAAAATGAGAACGGAAGACATCTTAGCAAATCCTAGAGGGGAAGACTTTATTCGTCTGGTAACCCATAAAGATGTAACATTGGAGGATATCCATCAAACTATTAAGAGAATTGAATCCATAATCACAGAAAACAATAAATCGAATTAAAGGGATGATCAAATGGATTTATTTGAAATGGCTCAAGAAAAAAACTTGAAAAACCTGGCTCCTTTAGCGGATCGGATACGACCAAAGACCATAGAACAAGTGGTGGGACAAAAACATTTGCTAAAACCCGGTAAATTTCTGTATCGATGTATTATGGCAAAGCGAATTCCTTCGATGATTTTTTATGGCCCCTCCGGTACGGGAAAGACTACTCTAGCCAAGGTTATTGCAAATGAAGTGGAGATGAATTTTTATCAACTAAATGCAGTCACTTCCGGGGTAAAAGATATCCGTGAGGTTGTAGAAGTTGCCAAAAAGGCCATGGCCTTTGAAAAGAAACCAAACTTATTGTTTATTGATGAAATTCATCGTTTTTCTAAAAATCAGCAGGACGCACTCTTGCCTTACGTA
>JBEPWR010000259.1:0-2859 GCA_041642335.1 Eubacteriales bacterium | reverse complement strand
CATGGAAAACCTCCCTTTCTATCAGCTTCGCTTTCAAAGCCTGTTTTCCCCGGAACAGCTTACTTTTTACGGTGCCTTCCTTCTCCCCGAGCACATCGGCGATTTCCCGGATTTTCATCTCTTCGTAGTAAAAGAGGACCATCACCTGGCGATAGATCTGCGGAATTTCTTTAATGCACTCTGTTACCTGGTGGTGCTGAAAGTTTTTTAGCACATCGGACTCCACATGACTTTTTCCTGTCTGCAGCTTTTCGATTTCCATTGCCTCTTCCTGCTTCTTTTTAAGTCCGTCCTTCATCTGATTGACAGCAATTCGGTATACCCAGGTGTAGAGTCTGCTGTCGCCTTTGAAACGGTGAATATGTTTGATCACTTTTAAAAAGGTATCCTGGACCAGGTCCCGGGCGGTACCTTCATCTTTTACGGTAAAATAAAGACTGCGGTACAATCGGTCGCCGTAGCGCTCGACGAATTCTTCGAATCCTCTTTCCTCCCCTTTTTTCAGGGAAGATATCAGCTGTTTTTCTTCCATAGGCACCTCCATTATGTAAGACTTCTTACTTCTTAGACCTTATTATACTAAAAAGGTTGCGTAAATTGGCAAAAAAAATAAAATTCCGGTTTTCGGACAGACAAGGACAGACAAGGGGACAGGGACCTGTCTTTTTTGTTGTGGCAAAAAAGACAGGTCCCTGTCCCCTTGTCTGCTCTTAGCGGTTCAATTTGGAGAAGCGCCTGATGTCCTGGATGATGGTGATGCCGCCGTAGAAGACGACCAGGAATTCCAGTCTTCCGAGCATCATTCCGATAATCTGCGTCCAAAGCATTCCGCCGGCCAGGTCCGGGGCGGTTATGCCCAGGGAGAGCCCGACGGTGCCGAGACTGGAGCCGAATTCAAACATCGCCTCTTTTAGCGGGATGCCGTGAAACAGGAAGATGCTGACCCCGATTATATAGGTAATCATATACAGCGCCACAAAATTCGCGGTTTCCCGAAGATGCTTCTCGGTTACATACAGCTTATCCAGGCCTTTATAAACATAAAACTGGGAGATACTGTTTTTCGGTTTGGTAAAGCGGACCAGTTCCCACCAGAGGGATTTCAGCAATAAGTATACTCGGTACAGTTTTATTCCCCCGGCCGTAGATCCGGTACCCCCACCGATGATCATCAGCAGGATTATTATAAAAACCGGTGCTATCGGCCAGTCCCCGTAGCCCACTGTTGAAAATCCTGTGGTGGAAAGGGCTGATACAAATTCGAACACAGCAATTCGAATCCCCTGATCCATTTTTCCGTAATGAGGGATCAGACTGAAGGCACTTACCAGGGGAATGATAATCCCCAGTAGAAATACAAAAAAACGGAGTTCTCCATTTTTCATGGCGAGCTTAATTTTTCCCGTCAGGACTCCATAATGAATGACAAAATTCATCGTACCGATGACCATCAGGACAATTGTTATCGCTTCGATACCTAAGCTCTGATAATGACCGATGCTGTCGGTCTGGGTTGAAAACCCTCCGGTTGACAAGGCGGCCATTGCGTGGTTGATCGCATCAAACCAGGGCATGCCGGCCAGGATATATAAAATAATTCCAGCAACAAGGTATCCGGAATAAATCATCATGATCATTTTCGCCGTTTTGCTTACATTCGGCAGCAGCTGATCCGTTCTTCCCTCCGCATTATAAAATCCGACGCCATGGGGTCCGATAATCGCGGAAATCATAATAACGGATAGTCCTGCTCCGCCGAAAAACTGCATAATGCTTCGCCAGAGTAAAAAAACCTGGGGGGTTTCGGTAACATCCACCACCGATAAGCCTGTAGTCGTCCAACCGCTGACGGCTTCAAACATTGCCTGGGTAAATCCCAGGGTTCCCTCCAGTAAAAAAGGCAATGTGGAAAGGGTCATGGTAATGGTCCAGGATAATAAAACGATTACTCCGCCGTCCTGAAGGGTCAGTTCACTGTTTCGTTCTTTACGCAGTTCATTTCCCGCTACCAGACCAATGACCAGGGTAATTCCGCTGGAGATCAAAAAATAACGGGCTGTATGTATTTCATCGGGATAAGCCGGCAACACCAATAGCGGAAGCAGCATTATTAGCGCCAGGGCAATAATAATCATTCCAGTGTAGCCGATAATCATTCGATATTTTTCTCGCATCAATAAACGGTAATTCATGAATTACTCCACCCTTCCCATAAGGGTCTTCATTACTTTTGACTGTATTTCCGGCAGACATAGTACCACTAAGCGGTCATCTGTTAAGATCTGATCCTTTCCCCCGGGAATAATCACTTGTCCGTCCCGTATAATACATCCTACCAAAGCATCTTCCGGAAGTTCCAGATTTTCTAAGGTTTTATTGATCATCGGGTGTTCCTTTTGAGCGACGATCTCAACAAGCGTTACTTTTCCGTCCTCGATCGGCGTCAAATTGATCATATCTTCCAGGAGAACTTTCTGTTCAATCATGGAGGAGACGATGGATACGGTACTGATTACTTTCGTTAATCCGAGATCATTGAAGATCTCCACATTTTTCGGATCGTTTACCAGTGCGAAGGTTTTCGGCACCTGAAACATCTTTTCTGCAATTTGGCAGGCAACCAGGTTTTCAGGGTCCTGTAATGTAACTGCAATAATCGCATCACAATAAGGGGCTCCGGCATCTTCTAAAATCTTCGGATTCGTGGGTTTCCCATGCACTATCGTGGTTTTAGGATGTTTTCTGGAAAGCATTTTACAGTATTCTTTTTCTTCATGAATAATTGTCACTTCGTACCCTTTTGAAAGGAAGGATTTCGTTAGAAAATGTACGATCTTTCCGCCGCCTACAATAATAATT
>JBEPWR010000258.1:0-2861 GCA_041642335.1 Eubacteriales bacterium | reverse complement strand
AGCCCTGGAAATTCGCGCCATACCCCACACTGGTCGGGACCGCGATTACGGGTTTGTCTACCAAACCGCCGATCACACTGGGAAGTGCCCCTTCCATCCCTGCTACCGCAATAATAACACTGGCCTTTTGCAGCTTATCCGTATTCTTTAGTAATCGATGAATTCCTGCAACGCCCACATCATACAGGCGTTCTACGCTATTTCCCAAAATTTCTGCTGTAAGGGCAGCTTCCTCCGCCACTTTAATATCCGCTGTGCCGCCGGTAGCCACCAGGATTGTGGATGCTGTTTTTTCGATCTTTCGTTTTTTTACCACAATGATTTCTGGTATGGGATGGTATTCAAGGTCCTCAGTAATTTCTTCAAGGGCTTCATAAATCTCCCGGGAGGCCCGGGTAAGGAAAATGTTATTCTCATTTTCCAGCATATGTTCCACGATCCCTACAATATGCTCCAACTCCTTGCCTTCACAGAGAATGACTTCCGGATAACCGTTTCTCATCTCCCGGTGATGGTCCACCTTTGCAAAACCCAGATCCTTAAAGGGCAGGTCTTTTAACTGTTCCATCGCCTCCGAGACGGCTACGGAACCCTGCTGAACTTCCTTTAGAATCCGTTCGATATTTTTTTCCTTCAATGTTTTCATCTCCTATTCAATAACTGCTTCGATTTAATAATTCAGGGGAATATCCGTATGGCTAAGCAAAATTTCAACAAATTCCTCCAGATACTTCCGGTCCACTTCGTCAAATCGGTTCTTAACGGGACTGTCAATGTCCAGTACCCCTAGAAGTTTTCCTTCCCGGATCATGGGAACCACAATTTCCGATTGCGAATCAGCATCGCAGGCAATATGTCCGGGGAAAGCATTTACATCCTCTACCACCTGAGTTTCGAAGGTGTTTGCTGCGGTTCCGCAAACGCCGCTGCCAATTTCAATTCGGGTGCAGGCCGGCTTTCCCTGAAAGGGTCCAAGGATCAGTTCCTCTTCTTTGTAAAGGTAAAATCCTGCCCAGTTGATCCGGTCCATCAGCAGATACAGGAGTCCCGAAGCATTTGCCAGATTTGCCAGCCAGTCTTTTTCCTCAGCAACCAGGTCCTTAAGATTCAAATTTACATATTGATAAAACTCCTTCGGATCTTTCGTACTGATTTTTTCAATTCGTTTCATGATGATCTTCCTTTCGTAATAGAATATCTGTCCTATCCGGTGCATTTTGCATTTTTTTCATTCGATTTTGCTATTTTCTTATTATATCATTAGTAAAGAAATATGAAAAACAAAAGCTTACCCAGGGGTAAGCTTTTAGTGATCAAACTTTGGACTTTTTCCATCCTCTAATTTTGTATTTCGCTACTTATAGCGAAGAACCTCGAATCGATATACTTTCATTTTTTCCCCTTCCATAATTCCTGCTTTTTTTGCAGCAATATCCAATTGTTTTTCCGGGGTATCCACGCCCTCTAGGTCCGGTAGGAGCAGTCCTCTTTTTCCTTCATGTTCTACCACCACTCCGTATTTTTCAGGATCCAGATCTTCAATGGACTCTACAAACTCTTTTTTCTTTAATATATCCACACTGATGGTCAGTTGCTCAAGCTCTTCCTTTTCAAGCGGCACAAAACGGGGATCAAAAAAGGCGGCTTCCAGTGCATTTTTAATGATCTCTATTCCTACATGTTTTTCTAAAGGTTCTACTGTACCGATACACCCGCGGAGTTCGTCATTTTTATAAAGAGAAACAAAAGCCCCCGCCTGCAGGTTTTCTACTTCCCGAATCCAGGCCTCGTCATCAATTTCCCTCTTAAAATCTTCGAACTTAAGGGTCTGACCCCTTGTAAGTTTTTCTTCTATCGCTCTTAAGGCAAGTTTTGTATAAAGACTATCCGGTTTCATCCTATTCCCTCCTCTCCTCGGTTTTTTGAACCCAGGCAGTCATATAGCCGACCCCAAAGGGACCTTCATAGGACAGCACCCGGGAAGACATTTTCCCTTCTCCCAGAATTCCGAATCCAAGCACTATCGGTCTTAGTCCACATTCCCCTGCCGGGCCGTAGATGTCTTTCGGTATATTTATAATATCCTGCACATTGCAGCGCTTAATGGCATTTACGATGCGCTGATCAAAATCCGGACCCCTTTCATCATAGCCATAAGGCCCGTCTTCTTTTAAGCGATGAGAAAGATCTCCGCTAACCACAACCGCAAAAGTTCCGTCGCTTTCCTCTAGCAGGTCTTTTATTTTAACGCCCAGGTCATAAAGAGTTTTTAACTCCAGCATTCCGATAGAAATATGAATGAGTTTTACCTCGGAAAGCTCTTTCTCCAAAAAATATAAGGGTACGAAAGCCCCATGGTCCAGTGTCCCTTCGATGAATACTCCCGGTAAATTCTCCTTCTCGAACCCCTCCTTCAGCTGCTGAAGGGCGGAGACATCCAAATCTTTTGTCAATTGTATCTCGGGGTGTCCAAAGGCCGCTAAATCCCCTCTTGCTTTCTCGCCGTCAAGAAATGCCAGATTGTTCTGTTGCACTTCTCCATGGGGCGTAATGACCACAAGGGTATCAGGATTGATCGCTTTTACTTTTTCGGTGATCTCTTCCATCCCCTGAAGGGTTTTTGCAGCTTCCTTTTCTCTTCCCTTACCAAGTTCTGATAGGATAATCGGCGGATGAGGGACGATAAACATCCCTTGAATCTGTCCCATTGTTTTTCCTCCTTTAGAAATTGCCACAACGAACGTTCTTTAACACTTTTTCAGCTTCTTCCTTCATCTCCAGCAAAAAGTCGATATCCGTCGGCGGTTCATGATACTGATAGCTTGGGTAATAACGATTCAAATGCAGCGGGATATCCGGAC
>JBEPWR010000257.1:0-2865 GCA_041642335.1 Eubacteriales bacterium | reverse complement strand
CCGAGATCTTTTTTATGATCTTCCATGAATTATCTGTACTGCCATCATCAATGAAAAGGATCTCGTAAGAAAAAGAATTGGACCGCATGACAGTTGCGATCCAGTTGTATAATTCATTTAAAGATTCTTCTTCGTTAAGAAGGGGGATGACGATAGATACCTGCATTTGAGTTTTTTTTATACTTCGTAGGGCCTTTTTTCTTTCATCACAAGTCCTGCAACTAAGCCTACAACAAGACCAAATAACATATACATTACAAGTACAGTTGCAAACCCTATCCAGGGACTGCTAAAATTGGCACTCATTTCCATAGCCTGATTGATCTGTGTATCGGTCATCTCAGGATACCGCTCTACCATTTGCTCCCGTTGAAAGTCGGCCATTTGTTCAGCATAATCGGGTTCAATCACCTTCGCCAAAAGTATATTCCAGGTTCCTCCAAGAAGAGCAGCAATGAGGCCAATACCTACTGCGACTTTAATGGCTTCACCTAAACTAAGAAAACCTCCGTTTTCATTTTTGTAGGCTTTGATTCCATAAATAACCACAGCTATAAAAATAGCAAAACTTATTACCATGAATGACCAATGTGGATCAATATGGTTATTAGTTACGTACATGACAACACCCAGGGTCACCATGATAATTCCAAGTAGTAAACCGTAATTCAGTACAAATTTACGAGCTTTAGCTTGTTGAGCTTCCATAAAATATTAAATTTGGTTGATATTACAGTTAGTAAGCAAATATAACAAAACGTTACACAGGTGCTGAAGCTTTCTTTTAATGTGAAAAATTAATACAGAATGCTTGTTGATTAGAAGAAATTAATTAAATTTGCACCTCGAAAAAATTACAAGTTTTTAAAGAATAAAGAGATGAAGCAGGGAATCCATCCGGAAAATTATAGATTGGTAGCGTTTAAAGACATGTCCAATGACGAGGTTTTTTTAACGAAATCTACCGCGAACACAAAAGAAACTATTGAGGTTGAAGGTGAGGAATATCCTTTAGTGAAGCTGGAGATCTCCAGAACTTCTCACCCATTCTACACCGGAAAAGCCAAATTACTGGATACTGCCGGTCGTATTGACAAGTTTAAGAACAAATACGCGAAATTCAAGAAATAGTTTTTCCGCTATATGATAAGACAAGCCTCCTTTTTAGGGGGCTTTTTTTGTTAGCTACTTTATAAAAATTTCCTGTGTTTTTTTAAAAAACTGTACTTTTAGCCCAAAAAGAAACCAGATGAATTATATTCTCTTCGACGGACCTGTTCGTTCTCAACTTTTGCCTTTCACTTTTACACGTCCCGTTGCTGACATTAGGATTGGAATCCTTACTATTCGGGAGAAATGGGAGAAGTTTCTCAATACCACAACTTCAACAATTAGTGAAGATTATCTGTCAGATAAATGGCCGATGGTGGAAATGGAAGAGAATGTGATGATTAATTCAGCATTTTTACCTACTGCCGAACTCGTTGAGCAGGTAAAAAATCTACAGCCGGGAGAAGCTGTATTTTACGAGGAAGAGGTAGTTGCGTTTCACGCCTATGAAGAGCAGGATGTGGAATTCGCTAAGTGTACTGCCATAGAAATGGAGGGTAATGCTATGGTAGTGGAGCATACCTGGGATATTTTCAGAATGAACGGGGAAGCGTTGGCTGCAGATTTTGAATTACTCACTCAGGACAGAAAAAGTCAGCCTATCTCATCAACTAATAAAGTCATAGCTCCCGAAAATATATTTTTAGAAGAAGGGGCGAAAGTTGAATGTGCCACTTTGAATGCTTCCACAGGCCCTATTTATATTGGAGTCGATGCTGAGGTAATGGAAGGGGGCATCATACGTGGTCCATTTTCCCTTGGTGAAGAATCTACTCTTAAAATGGGAGCAAGGATCTATGGACCTACAACTGTTGGACCCTTCTCCAAAGTGGGAGGAGAAGTAACAAATTCTGTCATTTTTGGATACTCGAATAAAAGTCATGACGGTTATCTTGGGAACTCTGTAATCGGGGAGTGGTGCAATCTTGGAGCAGATACCAACACCTCCAATTTGAAAAATGACTATTCAGATGTTCGTTTGTGGGATTATAATTCAGAAAGATTTGCGCCCACCGGTTTGCAATTTTGCGGACTTATGATGGGGGATCACAGTAAATGCGCCATCAATACGATGTTCAATACCGGAACAGTTGTAGGAGTAAGTGCAAATATCTTTGGAGCCGGTTTTCCCCGAAATTTTATTCCAAGCTTCAGTTGGGGTGGAAGTGGAGGCACTACTACCTATAAAACTATAAAGGCTTTTGAAGTTGCCGAAAAAGTGATGGCCCGAAGAGGTATTGAATTTTCTGAAGAAGATAAAGCAATTCTTGAGCAGGTTTTTAACGACACAAAAGAATATAGGAGAGAATGATATAGTGATCAGAAATCAGTGAGAGGGCTGGATAACAGAAAGATGGTCATTTTTAATAGTTGGTGCTTCAAAATGTTTTAAACTATCTGTGGTTCAGTTCGGATTTATTGGTAATTGTTCTATGTTAATTGGACATTGAATTAAAGTTGGTATCTTTGCGGCCTCTAAAAAGGTATTTTTAGAGGCTTTTATAATTAACTGAAATTCTGCAGGTTAGCTGTTTTAATTTGAGAAAGAAAACAAATGGTAGATCCTAAAAAAGTTGCTTTTTATACTCTGGGTTGTAAGCTGAATTTTTCTGAAACTTCTACGATTGCCCGATCCTTCAAGGATGAAGGCTTTTTAAGAGTTGATTTTAATGAAGCTGCTGATATTTATGTGATCAACACCTGTTCGGTTACAGATAATGCCGACAAGCGCTTTAAAGCCATTGTGAAGCAGGC
>JBEPWR010000256.1:0-2868 GCA_041642335.1 Eubacteriales bacterium | reverse complement strand
CTGAGGTGATTGAATCCCTGCAACAGGTGGTGTCCGTACCACTTCAAATTGACACTTCGGATGCTAAAGCCCTGGGAAAAGCCCTTCGGATCTATAATGGAGTTCCGATTATTAATTCTGTAAATGGTACGGAGTCGTCTTTGCAAAACATCCTTCCCTTGGGAAAAAAATACGGATGCAGCATGATCGCGCTAACCTTTGATGAGAAGGGAATTCCGAAAACCGCTGAAAAAAGAGTGGAGATTGCAAAGAGGATTATCCACAGAGCCAATACCCTCGGAATTCCGAAAGAGCGGATTATCGTAGATCCATTAGCGTTAACGGTAGCCCATGAGGCGAGCCAGGTAAAGGAAAGTTTGAAGGCACTGAAAATTATCAAACAAACCTTGGGATGCAGAACCATTCTCGGTTTAAGCAATGTCTCTTACGGTATGCCTAACCGAAGTAGAATCAATCAAAGTTTTTTAACCCTGGCCTTATACGAGGGGCTGGATCTTTTAATGATGGATCCGGGGGATAAGGGAATGAAAGAAGCGTTAGCATCCTTTAAACTCCTTTCCGATCAGGATCCCCAAGGAAAAAGTTTTACGGATCTGTTTGCAAGTAAAACGGAGAAGGCACAACACGGCGAATCAGGAATAGCGACCTGGGAGAGTTTATTGAAGGATGGAGACCCCCGGGAATTTCTGCGGGCACTAAAAGATTGGGTAAAGACTCATCCGGACACGCTGAAAAACTACGAGAAGTTTTTGGAGCAGGATCTCCTTCAAGCCTTCGATCAAATCGGTTTTCTATATGATCGGGGAGAAATATATTTGCCGCAACTAATTCAAAGCGCGGAAGTGCTGAAGTCCGGTATCGAATGGATCAATGAAGAAATACCGAATAGGGGATCAGAGAAGAAAGGGAAGATTTTACTGGCCACGGTGGAAGGGGATCTTCATGATATCGGGAAAAACATTTTCCGTGTACTGGTGGAAAATTACGGATACCCGGTGAAAGATCTGGGAAAAGACGTAAACGCGGAAAAAATCCTGGAAGCATTAAAAAACGATGAATACTCCGTTGTTGGTCTATCGGCTTTAATGACGACGACTTTAGGTTCGATGGAAAAAGCCATAAAAGCCATCAAAACTGCTCATCCGAGGTGTAAGGTGATTGTCGGGGGAGCGGTGCTGACAGAAGCCTATGCTAAAAAAATCGGCGCCGATGCTTATGCCAAGGATGCGAGGGATGGTGTTCGATGGGTGAACCAACGGTTGTTTTAATTTTTTTCAATAAAACTTTATATAACTAGGGGGAAATCAAGTGAATAAATGGCATGTAACCAAAGTATTTGAATCGGCAGGCGCCTCCAAAGAAGATCAGAGTAAGGATATTAACGTTGATGAAAATGTGATTAATGTCTTGGATTCTATCTTTGATCGAATTCCCGTATCCATAATTCTTATTGATTCAGAATCAAAAATTCTAATGATCAGCCAATCTTTTGCGGATTTTTTAGGGGTTACAAAAGAAGAGGCCAGGGGGAAAACGGTCGCAGAAATAAATCGAAACACCCGCTTTCCTTACGTAATGAAAAGAAAACAATCGGAAATTGCCTGGAAACACACTTTTCAAAACGGGGAGACTGCTATTGTTCATCGAATACCAATATTGAATCGAAAAGGAGATTCGGAATATGGTTTTGGCATGGTGCTATTTGACAATATCGAGGAGTTTAAGCGAATTATTGAAAAAAATGAACTGCTTATAAATGAGCTACAGCACTATAAAAAAGTATTGAAAAAAATACAGGGTGCTCATTATAGTTGGGAGAGTATTATTGGGGATAGTCAGATAATCAAAGAAGCAAAGTATTTAGGCGAAAAAGCATCTGAAACCGATTCTACGGTATTAATAACAGGAGAAAGCGGTACAGGAAAAGAGCTTTTCGCCCATGCAATCCATAATGACAGTAAGCGTCAGGATTTTCCTTTTATTAAGATTAATTGCGGAGCGATTCCTTATGACCTACTGGAGTCTGAATTGTTCGGATATATTGAAGGAGCCTTTACCGGTTCGAAAAGAGGAGGGCAAATCGGGAAGTTTGAGTTGGCGGATAAAGGCAGTATTTTTTTGGATGAGATTGGGGATTTACCAATGAATATGCAAGTAAAGTTACTGAGAGTAATTCAAGAAAAAGAAGTTCAAAAACTTGGAGATAGTCGAACCATTAAAGTCGATATTCGAATAATTGCAGCAACAAATAAAAATCTTAAGGAACAAGTGGAAAAGAAGTTATTCCGTGAGGATCTGTATTATAGATTGAACGTTATGAGTGTTGAAGTTCCTTCGCTTAAACGTCGAATTACCGATATTGAAAAATTATCAGAACATTTAATCAAAAAAATATCTAGACATTTAGGAAAGTATGTTACGGGTATTTCGGAAGAAGCTTTTGAAATATTAAAAAATCATCATTGGCCCGGGAATGTGAGGGAACTGGAAAATGTATTGGAAAGGGCGATTAATCTTTGTGAAGAAAAAGAAATCCAAACAAAACATTTCCCATTATACTTATTGGAAAAAAATGAAAGGGCAGTATTAAAAGTTTCCTCAAAAAACAGCAGGGTTCCAAACTTGAAAGAATCTGTAGAAAATATGGAAAAATATATTATAAAAAAAGCTTTGAATTTCTCGAAAGGTAATAAGGTGAAAGCAGCAAATGAACTGGGAATTTCCAGGTCCAGTCTTTATGACAAAATCAAAGAATATGGCCTATGAAAAAAAGATAGTTGTATGAAAATCATACATATGTGTGACTTTCGTACAAGCAAGTAGAAAGAATTGTCTGTATTTCAGACAGTTCTTTTTTTGCAAAATCTG
>JBEPWR010000255.1:0-2872 GCA_041642335.1 Eubacteriales bacterium | reverse complement strand
AACTCAAAAAGACGACCCTTTTAGGGTCGTCCGTCTTATGCCTTTGGCACGATTATTGCTACTCATACTGCTTCGCCATGGCCTGAATTTTCTTTCGCATCGCTTCCACCAAGGACTGCGGGGCTACAACCCGGGCCTTATCTCCCATTTGCAGGATCCATCTTATCAGTCCTTCTCCCAGATTTCCCGTAAATGATAGCAGGTAAGTATCCTTATCCTGATCATTTACAACAACTTTTGCCCGGTGGTCCAACTCTTCATATCTGAAGTTCAAAAGACTCTTATCAATTTCCAGGGAGATGTTACTTTCCGGGCCGACAAACATCTTAAAGCATTTGCCCGCATGTTCTTCGATATTGAGTCCTCTGGAATACCCCCAAATTTCGGTTACCGGTTTCGCCTCCTCCTCCAACACTTCCAAGTATTTTATTCGATCCACCCGGTAGTTGGCTAAGCGTTTAAAGGGATCCTTATTGATTATGATATAATAGCAATTTTTTTTGCATAGCATCTCATAAGGACTTCCCGTGTATTCCCTTATTTTACCGCCTTTCTTCCTTGGAACCAGGGAACCGCTTATATCATAATCGTAATAGCTAAAGCGCACTTTCTTTTGGTTTTGACAGGCATATTGAAGTTTATCTATCGTATAGGGCACCTGATCATTCACAGTTTTAGGCGTATGGCTGATATCCGCTTCATTTTTCAAAGCATTTGCCGTGTAAATATTATGAAGTCCGGCAACTTTAGCAATCAGTCTGTTACTATTATTCCGGGAAAGGAAAAAGCATCTGCGAATAAGGTCAATGAGAACTTTTAATTCCCATACTTCAAACTCCCGATCCCTTAAATAATATCCCTGCCCGTTCTCCCTAAACCCGGAAACATCGATTTCAAAATCCTTAAGCTCCTTTACGTAATCCCTCACGTTCCTCGGGGTAATGCTTATACCGAGCTTTCTTTGAAAATGCTCGTTGATTTCTTCATAAGTAAGCGGTTCCTCTTCCCCTGATAATTCCTTTAGAATGTTGTAAAAACATAAGAGCTTTTTCTTGCTGCTGATTTTCTCCATCTTTTCCTCCTTTAGCTTATTCTATTCTCAAATTTTTTATAAGAATAGTAAAATATACCTACATATTCGCTAAAGAAAAAAGAATTCCTGCCGGATAAATAATTAATTTTTTCAGTTATACTCGAAAAACTATTGTATTTTCCATTTTATTCGATTATAATATATGAAAGGAGTGTTATTATGAAAAAACGGGATTTGTACCTTTCACAGCTTCTTCCATATAAAAATAAACCGTTGATTAAAGTAATCACCGGAATACGCCGTTGCGGAAAGTCCACTTTGCTTTCACTCTTCGAGAATCATCTGCTTTCCACCGGTGTAGCAAAGAATCGAATTATTCGAATGAATTTTGAGTCTCTAATATTTGACCATATTAAGACCTATAAAGAAATGTACGACGATATTAAGAGTCAATTAGACGATACCACCGGAAAATACTACCTATTATTGGATGAAGTGCAAAACGTTGAATCTTGGGAAAAAGCGGTTAATTCTTTATTTGCAGAGGAGGATGCGGATATTTATATTACCGGATCTAACGCGTATTTATTATCCTCAGAGCTCTCTACTTTCCTTTCCGGACGCTATGTGGAAATTAAAATGCAGCCCTTATCCTTTAAAGAGTATTTGGAGTTCACGGCAAAGGATAAAAAAACTCCGCTACCCGAAAAATTCAATCAGTACCTACGCTTCGGAGGCCTCCCCCTGATCCCGGAGCTCTTAGACTCTCCGGAGGCAATCGGCTCTTTTCTGGAAGGAATCTACAATACCGTGCTAATAAAAGATGTAATAGAGCGCAATAATGTACGGGATGCCGCTCTGTTGGAAAGCATCTTAAAATTCATTGCCGGAAATGTCGGAAATATTGTATCCACGAAAAAAATTAGTGATTATCTCACAAGTAGCGGAAGAAAAACCACGGTCGACACTGTCGATAATTATCTTAAGATGTTGGAAAATGCGTTTATTATTTATAAGGCCAACCGCTATGATCTTAAAGGAAAACAGTTTTTAAAGACCCTGGAAAAGTATTATATGGTTGATATGGGTATTCGCAATCAACTAACGGGGTTAAGGGATACGGATTACGGGCATGTCTTGGAAAACGTTATCTATTTGGAGCTTCTTAGGCGGGGATATGAGGTGACCATTGGAAAAATCGGCTCCTTGGAGGTTGATTTTGTCGCTAAAAAAACCGATGAAATAATTTACTATCAGGTATCCGCTACGATCCTGGATAAAAAAACGAGAGAGCGTGAATTACGCCCTCTACAAAAGATTTCCGATAATTATCCGAAATATTTACTAACCATGGACCAATCGATTTTTAATGACTACGCCGGAATCAAAGTGCAAAATATTATTGATTTTTTGACTTTCCCAAAGCACCCTTCCTTATGAAAACATTAAAAGACTGAAAGCCATAACCGCCATTCCGGAAACCAGGCCGTAAATCGCCAGATGATGTTTCCCATACTTCTCGGCCGCCGGAAGCAGTTCGTCCAATGAAATATAGACCATAATACCCGCAACTCCGGCAAACACAATCCCAAACATGGATTCATTGAAAAATCTCATCAATAAAAAATATCCCACGATGGCGCCCAGGGGTTCCGACAACCCCGACATGAAGGAATACTTAAAAGCTTTTCTTCGATCTCCCGTTGCAAAGAAAATGGGAACGGACACAGCAATTCCTTCAGGGATGTTATGGATTGCTATCGCAATCGCGATACTTATCCCCAGCGTCGGATCCTGTATGGCACTGGTAAAGGTAGCCAATCCTTCGGGAAAATTATG
>JBEPWR010000254.1:0-2880 GCA_041642335.1 Eubacteriales bacterium | reverse complement strand
CCGTTAAAACTGTTTTTTCCTGCTTACTCAATCTTTTCACGCTCCTTTATCATTTTTAATCGAAAAAAATTCTTGTCATCATTCAGTTCATACCCAAATTGTCAGCTTCTAACATATAAAATTTTTAGGAAGCAGGGTGCAGATAGAAAAAACCGGTAGTGGGTATACATATATTAGGAGTACAAAAAACAGATTAATGAATATAAATAAAAAAGAAAGGAGCATATACAATGAAAAAAACAGCACTGCTGCTGGGAATTGTATTCCTTGCCCTGGCCATGACCCTAACCGCCTGCGGCGGGGATATGGAAGAAGAAAACGGACAGAGCTCTCCTCCTGAAGACGGGGATAATGGGGAAGACCAGGATGAGGATAATGGGGAAGAAAACGGTGATAAGGGTACCGATGAGGATGAGGACGGCGATGAAGAGAAGGTAAGCAGTTATGACTATTATCCTTTCAAAGAAAACGTCCGTCTTCATTATGACGGCGAAGGAATGGAATTTGTAGAGGAACGGGTACATTTTGACTATATACAGGAAAATCGGGCGCAGATCCGAAGAGAAAGTGCCGGAACCACTTTACTCGAGGTGATCCACCATGAAGACGGCAAGGTATACTCCGTCCTTAGTGAAGGGGAATCCTACCAGAAAGAAAGCTTCTATGATGAAGAGACCCTAGGATTGGAAAATGCAGAAATTCTAATCCATGAGCCCATTGAAGTTGGAACGGAATGGGAGATTCCAGACGGAGCCCGACGGGAGATTACCGAGGTCGGCATGGAAATGTCCACCCCCGCAGGAGATTTTGAAGTTATCGAAATAACCACAACCGGAGAGGACTATACATCGATCATTTATTACGGAGAGGGTATCGGTAAAGTCCGAACGGAGACTGCAGCAGAGGAAACCGATGTTTTTTCTGAACTGGTGGAAGTTGAAGAAGGGTATGAATTTACCGATGAAATCGCTTTTTACTACCCTGATTTTAATGAAGACCGGCTGGTCTATATTGAAGAGGAGATCACCTTTGCTACCAATGATGCAGTGGAGGATGTTTTCCAGGAGTACTTCCGTCGTTCTCCAAAAGAAAATTCCGATGACTATGTCCCTTTGATGAGTGATAATACAGAGGTGAACTATGTACGCATGGGCCGGGAAGAATTTGTAGGACAGATTGACTTCTCCGAAGAGTTCATTACCGAAATGAATGCCGGGACCACCTTGGAGAGTATGATTTTATCCAGCGTTGCCCGAACGGTCGGAGACTATTTCCGGGTTGAGGAAGTACAAATCACCATCGACGGAGAAAATTATGCATCCGGTCATTATGAATTTCGGGAAGGTGAAACCCTGGAAAACAATCCCGGGGATGATGAAGAAAAAATCGAAAAGGAATGGGAGGAGTAAAATAGACAAGCGACATGGAATAATCTTTTGAAAGCGGTGTCAGCGGTAAGAAAACCCTGCAATGATTTATTGTTGGGGTTTTCTTTTGGATATTTTTAAACTGGAGATTAAAAATAAATAAAAAACCGTTGACAATTGAGATGAATCAGGTTAACATATTAGTGTACTATACAAATAGTGCACTACGTTCGTGGAGGTGAAAGCATGGAGTTTGATCATTCAAGGCCGATTTATGAACAAATCATGGAGGCCTTTAAGAAAAAACTGGTTCGAAAAGAGCTGATGCCCGGGGATAAAATGCCTTCTCAACGGGAGCTGGCCCAAAAAATCAAGGTGAATCCCAATACGGTCCAGCGGGCATACCGGGAAATGGAACTTGAAGGGATGACACAGACGGTAAGAGGCAGAGGAACCTTCATCGTGGAGGACGGTCAAATGATTGATCACTACAAGAAGGAGATGGCTGAAAAGGCCTTATCAGAGTTCGTCCAGGAAATAGAGGCGCTAGGGTATGAAAAGGAAGAAATACCTGTGTTAATTCGGAATTATATTGAAAAACAGAGCATAGAAGGGAGTAAATCAAATGATTCGATTTAATAATGTAACGAAGAAGTACGGAAAGGTTATAGCCCTTGATGATGTGAGCCTGGATATTGGAAAGGGAAAGATCACAGGACTCCTTGGACCGAATGGTTCCGGAAAATCCACAATGATTAAACTGATTACGGATTTGAATAAACCGAGCCGGGGAGAAGTGTTAATCGGTGGAGAGCCCATTACCCAGGAGATGAAAAAACGAATCGCCTATCTCCCGGAGATCGATCATTTTTATTCCTGGATGAAAATCAGGGATGCGAAAAGATTTGTTGAAACCTTTTATCATGACTGGGATGATCATCTTTATAGGGAGCTTTTGGATTTTTTGGAGCTCGATGAGGAGATGGCGATCAGGAAAATCTCCAAGGGGCAACGGGCGAAGGCCAAGCTTTTGTTAGCTTTTTCAAGAAAAGCGGATATTATTCTCTTGGATGAGCCCTTATCAGGAATTGACATCTTTACCCGGGAAAAAATTATCGAAACGATGATTAAGGATTACCGGGAAGGAGAACAGTCCATTGTGATTACCACCCATGAAATTAAAGAAATTGAACATGTCATTGATGATGCCATTTTCTTAAGAAAAGGGAAAGTGGTCCTGGAAGGAGAAGTGGAAAAGCTTCGGGCGGAGAAAAATCTTTCGCTGGTGGATCTGATGAAGGAGGTATATGGAAATGGAAAAGAGTTTTAGTAAAAAGCTGGGGATGATGTATAAAAAAGATATCATGAATTTAAAGACCGAAAGCATTTTTATGCTGGCCTTTGTATTAGGACTGAATGCGTACATTTATTACCGGGTAATGACTTCTGAGAGCACCATCGGTGCCAGCGGATATGGGGTGCTCAGTGCGATGATCGTATTCGGGGCACTTTT
>JBEPWR010000253.1:0-2887 GCA_041642335.1 Eubacteriales bacterium | reverse complement strand
CATTTCCCTGTTCAAAGGTTGTCCTTTGAAAGCCATACATCTCTTTAGCATAGGCAATGGCGTCTTTGGAAAGATCAATCCCTACATATTCCTCGATTTTTTGATCATATATCTCCTCGAGTAAAATATCCGCTCCATATCCTACCCCACAGGCAAGATCCAGTACCCGACCATAGGCATAGTCTTTGGCAAACTCATACCGTTCCATGTGTTCTAACAACATGCCATTATGGGCTTTCATATATTCCGGAACCACCCGTTCTCCTGTATCCTTCATTTTCATTCCCATCCTTTCTGAAAAATCCTGTTTCGATGTAAGGCTATGCATTTATCCGCCAAAGAATTAGCCACAATAAAAATACAAGGAAGATCCCGATCTTAATCATTTTTATCTGTGCCTTATTATTATTTTTGTTGTTTCTCTGGAAGTTTTGGTCCACTTCGGTTATAAGCTTCCCCTCAATATCCGTGATTTCAAGATCCAGAAGAATTTCCCGGGCAATTTCATAATGATCCCCGGATACATAAAGGTCCACGCCATACATGGATTTCCCCATATAAATGTTCAGGTAATCTCCGCCTCCCCGATATTTTTTCACCAGGGGAACCCCTTCTTTTTTCAATTCATCTTCAATAATTTCCGCTTTCATATCTTCACCGACGGTCATTAGGTATACTTCCTTTGGGTTTTTCATGGACTAGCCCCCTTTTACTTTGTTTGAAAAGTAATTAATATAAGCCCCGGTCAGAATAAGTACGATCCCCATGATGCTGTATATGTCAGGGATTTCAAACCAGAAAACTGCCCCCAGCAGTGTCGAGAAAACGGTTTTCCCATAGGAATAGATGGACAAATCTCCGGCATGAGCATATCGATAAGCGTAGGTCATTAGAAACTGGGCTGCGGTAGCAAATATGCCCACAGCTAGCAGTCCTGCCAGTTGCTGCACTGTTGGCCATTGAAAGTGGCCGAACAGCATAAAAGGAATGGCTACGATCACCGAAAAACTGGTGAAATAAAAGATAATAATCTGTGGTTTGTCCGTGAGCCTCAGGTGTCGAATGGTTGTATAGGCGGCAGCCGCAAAAAAAGCGGATAAGAGCGCAATTATCGAAGGCCATATCGTGGCATTAAACTCCGGTCTGATAATAAATAGGACGCCGATCATGGCGATCATAATGGCCGGTACCTGGAACTTTTTAATGGGTTCTTTCAAAAACCACGCGGAAAGCATCACCACGAAGAAGGGGCTCATTTGGTTAAGGACCACCGCATTGGATAGGGGAATTTGTCCTAAGGCGTAAAAGTAAAAAAATACGCCTAAGAGTCCAAAAATCGATCGAAGAATAAGCCCCCCACGATTTCGTCCTTTAAAAGATCCTCCGTTCTTATAAATAATATACCCCGAAATCAGCACCCCTACGAGGTTTCTGAAAAAAACTTTTTGCATCGTCGGCAGCTCTCCGGTATACTTCACTGCCGATGCCATTAAGGCGAAGCAAAAGGAGGCTAGAATCATTAGTAGTATTCCTTTATTGCGATCTGTCATTTCTACTCTTCCTTTCTCTGGTAAGGGATCAAAATCCATCCGTTCTTCTTTTATCCGATGACTAGAAAAAACCCCCAAAACATTGAAGTTCCGGGGGTTGTAGTATTTTTGAAATTATCTTTTTGAGAATTGTGGTGCCCGTCTCGCTTTTTTAAGACCGTATTTCTTCCGCTCTTTCATTCTTGAATCCCGCGTTAAGAAACCGGCTCTTTTTAAGGTTCCTCGAAGTTCCTCATCGGATTTAACCAGGGCTCTTGCAATTCCGTGTCGTAGTGCTCCTGCTTGACCGGTAAATCCTCCACCGGTTACGGTTGCAACTACATCGTATTTGCTTAGGGTGTCGGTAATGTCCAGAGGTCGCTTCACTTCGTTTCGTAAGGTTTCATAGCTTAAATACTCGGATAAGTCTTTATTATTTATTGTAACGTTTCCATTACCGGGAACCAATCGTACCCGGGCAACTGAACTTTTTCGTCTTCCTGTACCTTGAATAGAAAGCTTTTCCATTATTAATATCCTCCCTTCGATTTTATAATTCTAAGGATTCTGGCTTTTGTGCATCATGATGATGATCCGGACCAGCATATACCTTTAATTTTTTAATAATTTGACTACCCAGTCGATTTTTGGGAAGCATACCTTTTACTGCATTGTGAATAAACAGTTCCGGCTTTTCGTCCCGCATTCTTCTGTAGCTGATTTCTTTCAATCCGCCTGGATGTCCTGTATGATATCGGTAGAATTCTTTGTCTAATTTCTTCCCGGTTACCTCAATTTTCTCCGCGTTAATCACGATTACAAAATCTCCGGTATCCACATGGGGTGTGAATTCTGGCTTATGTTTACCTCTTAAGATTTTGGCAATCTCAGAGCTTAATCTACCTAAGGTTTTACCTTCAGCATTTACAACAAACCATTTTCTTTCCAGTTCGTTTGGCTTTGCCATATACGTTTTCATCGTTTTCCCTCCTTATTAATCTTTCCATTATAACCTAACTCTGTTGATCTGAAATAAACGATCATGTATATGAAGATCCGGGGCTAATGGATCTCTTCATCTATTTGTACACTAAACCATTCTAATACAATGTGCCTGGTGTGTCAAGCGTTTTCTTTGTGATAGGATACTTTATTTCCATAGCGTACCTCTTCTAAAAACAGGCCTTGGGGGGGCGCCGTATGACCGGCCAACTCCCGTTTTTTGTATTTAAGAGCCTCTTTTAACTGCTCCGTTGTGATCTTCCCTTTGGCCACATCCACCACGGATCCGATGATAATTCTAACCATATTATATAAAAAACCGTTCGCCGAAATATAAACTTCGTAAATATTGGGCT
>JBEPWR010000252.1:0-2891 GCA_041642335.1 Eubacteriales bacterium | reverse complement strand
ACCCGTTGAAAACGAACGGGAAAATCATAGGTCGTTGCATTCGCCACATCTCCGGGAATATAGGGCGCTTCGCTGTCAAGGAGAAGTATCCCAATGGCTTCTCCATAGCTCACCTGACCCGGTTTCCTTTTATATATCAAATCCTCACCCCCATTTTAAATCATTGCTGCATTCGGCAGGAACAATGCAATTTGTGGGAAAATAACCAACAATACCGTAACCAGGAGCAAAATAAGAATAAAGGGCGGCGTTCCTCGTATAATCTCAAAATAAGGTCGCCTAAAAATCAGTTGTGCCGTAAAGATGTCACAGCCGAAAGGCGGCGTCGCTGAACCAATTGCGGCCTGTAATACGACCAGTACTCCCAGTAAGATCGGATCCACACCGGTTTGCAGTACGTAGGGTGCGAATATTGGACTGAGTACATAAATTGCAACAATTGGATCCACAAACATACAGGCAATAAAGTATGCTACTACTACGATAAAGATTACATATATTCTTGAAGGATCATCTCCAAACAGTGGTGGGAGATAGGTTTGGGGGATTCGTAAAAAACTGAGCAACCATGAAAATGCGTTTCCTGCACCGACAAGAATAAACACCACGCCGGTTACAATACCGGTTTGCAGGAAATGATCAATCATCGATTTAAACTTTAAGGTCCTGAAAATAAAGCCCTCCAGAACTATTGCATAGGCTACGGACATTGCTGCCGCTTCCGTAGGACTGAAAAGACCTCCATAAATTCCTCCGATGATAATAACCGGAAAGCCCATTACAAGAATTCCACCGCGAACGGCCGCTTTTCTTTCCTTCCAATCCGCTTTCTCTGTTCCGGTGATCTTATTTCGTTTCGCATAAATGTAAGCATAAATCGAGAATAATAGAAAAATCAAAAGCCCGGGACCTACTCCTGCTAAAAACAGTTTTCCAACGGAGGTTCCCGTAACCACTCCGTACACAATAAAACCGATACTCGGAGGGATTAAAAAAGCAATATCACTGGAGTTAATAATTAACGCCAGACTGAAGGGACTGGAATATCCCGCATCCAATAACATCGGACGCATGGTTCCTCCAATAGCGGCTACCGTCGCCTGGGTGGAACCGGATACCGCACCAAACAATGTACAGGCTGCATTTGTGGTAATTGCCAGCCCTCCGGGAATATGCCCCAGGAAAGCCTTAACCATTCGAATCAGTCTCTTTGCCGCCTGACCGGAAGTAATAATATTCGCAGCCAGTATAAACATCGGCACCGCCACTAAAGATGGTGGGATGATTCCCGTTACCACCTGCTGAACAATTACATTGCTAAAGTCAAAGCCTGGCATTTGAAAGGTTACGTAAATAATCAGCGATCCTAACAATACCACCATGAAAGGAAAACCGAACAGTAATTTAAATATCATCGTACCAACTAGTAAGAGCATATGACCACCTCTCTTTTATGGTTTCTTGTTTTCATCGGATAACTCCTCTGCGACATCGCCATATTCATCGGCAATCTGCTGTAATTCTTCAAGCTCATAATCCCCTTGCTGTTCCGGCGATAACCATACTTCCCTTTCGGAAATATTTTTTATGATGGTCCGGATATACTGGATCCCTGCGGAGAAAAACCCTAGGGGTACGATAATTAAAAAGACCCAATAGGGAAGCCGAAGTGCCGGTGTTACCTGACCGGAAATACGGGCTTGACTCATATAACCATAAGCATAGGTCGCCATTAAAAACATCACCACTCCGCTGATTACACATATGACAAAAATCATAACCTTTTGCAGTTTAAAGGGGGCTGCATCAAAAAATGCTCCCATTCGAATATGTCGCGCCTTCCGTACGGCATAACTGACTCCGGTAAAGGTGATAAGAATGGTAAAGAGTTCCGTCAGCTCTTCCACAAAATAGATGCTCGTAAAAAAGGTTCGGGCAAATACATTGGCTATTACCAGACTTGCCATTCCCAGTACTGAAAGGGAAAGAATGATGGACTCAAACCACTCTACTCCCTGTCCTAACATATGAAAAAGAAAGGAGATTCCCCTCTTTTTATCGGTTTCCATATCAACGCTCCTTTCTAAAATCTCTGCGACTCCTTAAGCGAGTCGCAGAGACCATCTTTCCATTTTTTTTAATACTAGCTTAAAGAAAGGCTATTCCAAAATCAATCCTCAATATCCAAGGCTTCTTTCGCATCTTCAATATCCGCCAGTAAGGTGTCCAAAATCTCCTGTGCCTGGGGTCCTCCGATTTCTAGGAACTCATCATAGACCGGTTTTGCATTTTCTTTAAATTCCTCTAACTCATCCCCGGTAATTTCATGATAAACAAGATCCGGTTTGGCATCCATCATTGCCTCTAAGTCTTCTTCATGCCGCTCATTGATCCATTCTGCGGATGGAAGAATTGCATCGGTCCAATACTCCCGCATCTCCTCTTGAACTTCTACCGGTAGAGTATCAAAGTGCTGGGCATTTATGGTTGGGATTCCGGTAAAGGGTTCTGCAAATATATCGGTTAAATATTCCTGTACCTCATAAAAGTTCATGCTTCGAATCGCAAAAATGGGATTTACCTGTCCGTCAATCAGATTCGTCTGCAGGCCTCCATAAATTTCACCATAATCCATTGGTGTTGGCGCTGCTCCATAGGCTCGATAGTTTTCAACCAATAGGGCGGATCCCATAACCCGTACCTTGAATCCATCTAAATCCTCTACGGATTCAATCGGTCGATTGGAACTGATTGTTTGCCAGCCTTCATAAAGTACGCCCAGTGGTACTAGACCATTTCTTCTAAAAGCTTCTTCCAATACATCCATAAACTCTCCGTTTCGTACCACCCAGTCCAAAGTTTCCGGCATATGCTCCGGAGGCCATAGATAA
>JBEPWR010000251.1:0-2923 GCA_041642335.1 Eubacteriales bacterium | reverse complement strand
TGTACAGGATATGGGAGTGTTGAGCTTCCTTCGGAAAAACTATCCCGACTTTGATGTTCACTGCTCTACCCAGATGTCCGTACAAACCGTGGAGGACATTCGCTACTTGGAGTCCCTCGGGGTTAAACGGGTGGTCCTTGGAAGGGAAATGAGTCTGGAAGAGATCCGCCGGGCAAAGAAGGAAACCGATGTGGAACTGGAGGTTTTTATTCACGGAGCTCTTTGTATTTCCCTATCGGGACAATGCTTAATGAGCAGTATGATCGGCGGAAGAAGCGGCAACCGGGGAAGTTGTGCCCAGCCCTGCCGGCAAAAATACCGCCTGGTTAACGAGGACAGCCAAACCGAGATCGCCTCGGATATGGGGGATTATTTACTGAGCCCGAAGGATCTGGCGGCGGCGGAAGAAATTCCGAAGGTAATTGAGGCGGGAGGCTTTTCACTGAAAATCGAAGGACGCATGAAGAAACCGGAATACGTAGCCACCGTAGTTCGGGTATACCGGGAATTACTTGAAGCCTCAAGAATCAAAGAGCCGAATAAAAGAGGCATGGATCCGAAAACCCTGAAAAAGGCCCTGGAGGATTTAACAATTTTCAACCGGGGATTTACCAAGGGTCATTTATTCGGGGAGACCGGAGAGGACTTTATGAGTATGAAAAACCCGGGGAATCAGGGGATTTATATCGGAAAGATAGTAAAGCAGGACCGGTCCCGGGAAAAGATCACCATTGCCCTGGAACGCTCCCTGTCCCACAATGATGAAATCCAGCTGCAGCGCCGGGAAGGTACCGTCGGCGGACGGGTCGAGCGCCTGGAGGATTCGGGAAAGGTGGTAAAGTACTGCGACAAAGGAAAGACCTGTACCGTAAACTTCAAACACCGGGGGAAAATCGGAGAGGCGGTATACAAAACCTTTGATGAGGCCCTGATGAAAGCGGCGCGGCAGACCTACCATAAGGAGCTCCTGGAGATTCCGATCCGGGGAGAATTTATCCTTAAAGAAGGCGCTCCCATTCGGGGAACCCTGACCGACGGAAAAAATACGGTTTTAGCCGAGAGTTTTGAAGTCCCGGAGCGGGCCCGGGGAAAAAGCCTAAGCACGGCTGCACTCAAAGAACAGCTCTCAAAGCTTGGAGGAACCCCTTATCGGATGGAGGCAATTGATATTTCCTTAGAGGGGGAACTATTTGTTCCCGCAAAAGTCCTCAATCAGCTAAGAAGAACCCTGGTGGAAAGTCTCAGCGAAGAACGGATTCAAGGTCATCGGCGGGATCTTCCGAAAATCGAGGAGGCCCCGGAAAAAAAGGCATCAAAGGACCTGGCCCAGGAGACGGCAAAGGAGGGGGAAATCACCTTCACCTACAGCGCTAGAACCCTGGAACAGCTGCAAAAATTATTGGAACTTGAGGCAAAGATCATTTATTATAAGGATGTTCATACACTGAGAGAAGCCTTCGCCATGGCGGAAGAAGCAAATTTTTCCGGGGAAATCATTCCCGAAATTTACCGGCAGGCCACAGGCTCGGTGCTGGAGGGATATAAAAAAGTGTTGGAAGGGACGAAGGCGCAAGCAGTCCTTGTCCAGGCCCCCGGCCAGATTCCGGAGTTTTCGGAAAAGACCCGGATTGGGGATTATTCCTTGAATATCGTAAATGACCGGGCCTACGATTTTTACCGGAGTCAGGGCATTGAGCGGGTGATGCTGTCGCCGGAACTGACCCTTGATCAGATCAAAAGTCTGAAGACCAGTCCGGAACATACCGAAATTTTCGGCTACGGACATCTGCCGGTGATGAATTTAAAACACTGCCCTGTAAGTACGGTCCTCGATCAGGAAACTAACTGCGGCCTCTGCAAGAAGGCCCACTACAGTCTTGTAGACCGGTGGGATGAGCATTTTCCCTTGATTCCCAAAGCCGACTGCGGGATGGAGGTTTACAATTCCCAAAAGCATCTGCTGATTGAGGACCTTACCGGGATTGAAAAAGCCGGGGTCGGTTATTTCCGACTGAATTTTGTTAAGGAGACCCCGAAGGAAGTGGAAAAGGTCGTTAGGCTGCACCGAAGGATTACAGAGCAGGGAATAACCGCAGCCAACGAAAAAGCCCTTTTCGATTTGAAAAAGGAAGGCGTTACCAAGGGACATCTCTTCCGGGGTGTGGAATAAGGAATCAGATTTTTCAACAATAATCCTGTCACCAAAATTTCAGCTCCCCCGAAGGGTAGACTAAGAAATCTAACCTTCGGGGGAGTTTTTACGGCAAAATCCGGCTTCAGGGGTAAAAATTTATAGAGCTATAGTACCGATTATGATATAATATTAAGCAGACTTAAAACTCTGAAAACTTCCCAAAGGGAAGCCGATATATGAAACTTTAAAAGGCAGGTGGTTTGATGAATCGAATGGACATGATAAAAAAACAAAACCGAATTGTGGTACAGCTCTTGTGGATTGCAGGATTTCTGGCCTTTATCAACAACTTTCTCAGTGTGCGGGACCCGATCGCCGGGATCTTGATTATCGCCGTGGTCGGAGGCGTGGCCCTGGTTATGTCTTACCTGGTATACACCGATAAAATGGTGCATGCGGCGAAGTATTTGGCGATTGGCGGAATCTATATTACCGTGTTTGTCTTTATTGAATTTACTCCGGGATTTTTATCCTATTTAACCATCTATATTGCCCTCTTTATTTTAGGGATCTATCAGGATCAGGAAGTGATCACGATTGCAGGGGTACTGAGTTTAGCGGTTTCCAGCTATGCCTTTCTTATGCATCGGGAGATGATTTTTCATGATCGGTACTACGATCTGCTTTCCCTGGTATCGATTAATTTCTTTATTGTCCTGGCCTGTGTGTTATTAATTATTCAAAGTCAGTTCGGCATAAGAATGCAGCGGGATATGGAAAAAGATGAGA
>JBEPWR010000250.1:0-2949 GCA_041642335.1 Eubacteriales bacterium | reverse complement strand
GGAAGCGTAAGACGGGCGAGACTTTATTACTTAAAGAACCGAGTAGGAAAAGCGGCTTACCGAATCAAAGAGAAAAAATAAGCGCTCAGACAAAGGGACTGGAAACGGTCCCTTATTTTTTTTAAAATTAAAGGATGTGTAACTATGAATATTAACTGGTATCCCGGTCATATGAAAAAGACCAAGGAACTGTTAAAGGAACAATTAAAATTGGTGGACGTGGTATGGGAGCTGTTGGATGCAAGAATTCCCAGAAGCAGCAAGAATCCGGATATTGATCCGATTGTTCACGGCAAACCCAAAATTATCATTTTAAATAAGAAGGATTTGGCCGATCCCCGGGTTACCGAGGACTGGGTCCGTTATTTCAAGGACCAGGGAATCACGGCAATCCCGATGAACTCCATTGACAGCAGCAGTGCAACACAACTGCTGAATGAGAGTAAAAATCTGTTGGCGGAAAAGCTGGAAAGTCGACGGGCGAAGGGAATCAAACGGGAAGTAATAAGAGCCATGATCGTTGGAATTCCCAATGTGGGAAAATCCTCCATGATTAATAAATACGCGAAAAAGAAAAGTGCCAAAACCGGAAACAAACCGGGAGTCACCAAGGGAAAGCAGTGGGTACGTATTCAAAAGGATCTGGAAATGCTGGATACCCCGGGAATTCTCTGGCCCCGACTGGATGATAAAAAAGCGGCGCTGAACCTGGCCTTTGTCGGTACCATTAAGGACGAGATTATGGACCGGGAGACCCTGGGACTCAGACTTGTGGAAACCCTGTTAAGAGACTATCCCAAGGATCTTTTTGCCCGTTACGGACTGGAAGGGATGAGTGCGGAAACGCCGGCTCTGGAAGTGCTTGATACCATTGCGAGAAAAAGAGGGTGCATGTTTAAAGGCAATGAAGTGGATTATCTTCGGGTAGCCAATGTACTGCTTGATGAGTTTCGAAGCGGCAGGATTGCAAAAATTTCCCTGGAACGACCGACGGATAAGATTGTTTCGGAAAAATAAATGGATTCGAGGAGGCAAGGAGCAGTGGACTTATTACGTACAGAAAAGGCACTTTATGAAAAAGGATATCAGAGGATTGCCTGCATCGATGAAGTCGGCAGAGGCTGCCTTTGCGGTCCGGTAACCGCTGCCGCGGTTATTTTACCGGCAGGCATCCATTTGGAAGGGGTGCAGGATTCCAAGAAAGTCCCGCCGAAAAAAAGAGAGACCCTCTTTGAGGTAATCCAACGGGAAGCAGTGGCTGTCGGGATCGGGGAAGTATCCCATGAGGAAATCGATCGGATCAATATCAAAAATGCGACCAAAAAAGCCATGCTTTTGGCCCTGGAAAACCTTCGGAATGCCGACGGACAAAAAGTGGAACCGGACTACCTGTTAGTCGATGCGGAAACCCTGGAGACGGCTTTGCCCCAGGAAGGCATTATTCAGGGAGACGGAAAGGTTCAGGGGATTGCCGCGGCATCGATCATTGCCAAGGTCAGCCGTGACCGTCTATTGGTCCGACTTTCCGATACATATCCGGAGTACGGACTGGAAAAGCACAAAGGGTATGGGACGAAACTTCACCGGGAAGCCTTAAAAAAATTCGGACCCACACCGATTCACCGAAGAAGTTTTTTAAAAAAGATTCTCCTACCTTCCTCCGAAGCCGGTGAAACCGATGAATCATAAGGCCTTCGGAGACCGGGGAGAAGCGCTTGCCAGGCAGTATCTGGCTGACAAGGGCTATACCATCCTGCAACAGAATTACCGTACAAAAATCGGAGAAATTGATCTGATTGTATCAAAGGAAGATCTGCTGGTTTTTGTGGAAGTAAAAACCCGACGATCAAGAAATTACGGCAAGGGTTTCGAGGCTGTGAACTTCAAAAAACAGCAGACCCTGCAGCGGGTGGCCACTCAGTATCTGGCTTATCGGAAAAATAACTTAAAGTCGAATCTATCCATGCGTTTTGATGTAATGGATATATTCATTAATGGAGACAAAGTCTTAATTGACCACATAGAAAATGCCTTTTAGCAGAATTGCAATGCTAAAGGGCATTTTTTGTTCTTAATCAAAAAATTAGGTACTTAGAAGACTGACACTGCGGTACTGCAGAGCTTCCATAATGTGGGCCGCTTCGATGTTTGAAGAGGCTTCAAGATCTGCAATGGTTTGACTGATCTTTAATACTTTATGGTAGGCCCTTGCAGTTAACTGAAACTTGTCAAAGGCTTGGGAAAGTAAGTTTTCCGCATCGCCGGAAAGGGTAAATAACCGGTTTTGCAGATGGGGAGGAAGCAGTCCGTTTACAGGGAAGTTTTCGCGCTGATAGCGGTTTTCCTGGACGGTTCTGGCTTTCAGTACCCGTTCTGCCATGGTTTTGGAGTCCAGTGCGGCCTCCGTACTGGTAAGTTCCTCATATTCCCCCCGGGGAATTTCGAGCACCATATCAATCCGGTCCAACAGCGGTCCCGAGATTTTATGATGATAACGCTGAATATCCCGGGCAGAACAGCTGCAGGTTTTAACAGGATCCCCATAATAGCCACAGGGACAGGGGTTCATCGCTGCAACAAATAAAAAATTGGAGGGGTAGGTATAGCTTCTGTTAGATCGTGACAGGGTAATTTCCCGATCCTCCATGGGTTGTCGAAGAACTTCCAGGACGCTTTTGTCGAATTCCGGAAGCTCATCAAGAAAAAGGACGCCGTGATGGGCTAAGGAGATCTCTCCGGGCAGGGGAATCAGGCCTCCTCCGGTGAGGGAGGCGACGGTACTGCTGCTGTGCGGACTTCGAAAGGGCCTTTTGGCAATAAGACCGGACGCGGAATCCAACTTTCCGGAGATACTGTAGAGTTTTGTGACTTCCATCGCCTCATCGTAACTCAGGGGCGGTAAGATCGAGGGAATTCTTTTTGCCGCCATGGATTTTCCGGAACCCGGCG
>JBEPWR010000249.1:0-2950 GCA_041642335.1 Eubacteriales bacterium | reverse complement strand
AATTCCTTTTTCGGAGTTCGAAGAGGAGTTTGAGCGAAGCAAAAATATGGCGGCCCAGCAGTATGGAATCGATTTGGACAGTGAACAGGGCGAAGCCATGGTTCCCCAAATTCAGCAACAGGCGATCCAGTCACTGATTTCTCAAAATGTCATGTTACAGGAAGCAGAGGACCAGGAAATCGAAGTAAGTGATGAGGAAGTTGAAGAAAATATCGAAGGATTGACCGAACAGTTCGGTGGAGAAGAAGGCTTGGAAGAAGCCATGGAAGCCGAAGGTCTGGATGATGAGTCCTTACGGGGATTCCTGCGGGAAAACCTGATGATCGAAAACTTGATGAGCCAGAACCTGGATATGGATAGCATCGAAGTTACCGAAGAAGAAAAAGAAGAGTATTATGCACAGCTTGAAGAGAGCTGGGAGGAACAGGAACAGGAAAGCACTCCTTACGAGGAAGTGGAAGAACAGATCACCCAACAGCTGCAGCAGCAAAAGCAACAGGAGCTGCAAATGGAGTATCTTGAAGAGTTAATGGATGAGAGTGAGATTGATAGACTGTACGAATCATAATCCATAAAGAACATTGTTTCAACAGACAAAGAGACAGTTTGACAGACAAGGGGATAGGGACGCAGCCTGGTTTAAACCAGACAAGTCCCTGTCCCCTTGTCTGTTTTTGTCCCTTTGCCTGCTACTTTTCGGGAAAATGTGAGCCCGATCACAGAATTTTTAATTGATAAGTATTATCATTATCCTAAACACCAGGGAAAGGAAGATGATGATGAATAAATCTCAAGGTACCAACAAAGAAATGGGAAAAGTTATTTCGGCGGATATGAAAAAGATTGACCGGATTATGGAAATAAAAGTGGATTTCTTAAAAGGACGGATCACCGAGGCGGAGGCAAAGCTGAAGCTAAGAAATGCTGTGGACTTTGTCACGGCCGATGAATTCGCTTACTGCGAGCACCAATTAACGAAATACGGAATTTCCGATGATACGATTACGGAGCGGATCGAAGAGATCCGGGGGATTTTTGACGGTCTCCTTAAAAAAAGGGAAGTAAATCTTCCAAAAGGACACCCCATTGACACCTATCTTCTGGAGGTTGAGGAAATCAGAGCCTTAACCCGGCGGATGAAAGAGCAGCTGTCGAAGAAATTCATTAAAAATCAATGGCTGGAGCTCTATGATCAGTTGGAAGGCATTCACACTCACTTTGCCCGAAAGCAAAATCAGCTCTTTCCCCGCTTTGAGGATAAGGATTTCGATAAGCCCTCGAAGGTGATGTGGAGCCTGGAAAATGCCATTCGGGATCAGATGAAGGCGGCAAAGGAAGCCTTACAGGATGACCGGGATGAGGCGTTTTTGGCCCTGCAGGAAGACCTTATCGCTTTAATTGACGATATGATGGATAAGGAAGAGGAAGTCCTATACCCCACAGCCCTGAAGATGATCTCCGATGAGGAGTTTGTTGATATGCGTAGAGGCGACGACGAAATCGGATACGCCTTCGGAATTAGGCCGGAGGATTACAAAGGAGCCGCCAAACCCGCTCAAAATACGAATCAGGATTCCAATTCCTTTATGGAGGATTTGACGAAACTGATGGCAAAGCACGGACTCGGAGGATCTGCCGACACTTCGGATGAGCTGGAGGTAAGCCGGGGCAAACTGACCTTAGAACAGATCAATCTGATCTTTCAGCACCTGCCCGTGGATCTGTCCTTTGTCGATGAAAATGAGTTGGTGAAGTTTTACAGTGATACCCCTCACCGGATTTTCCCCAGAAGCCCTGGAGTGATCGGCCGGAAAGTGGAAAACTGCCATCCGAGAGAGAGCGTCTCCACGGTAATTGAGATTGTGGAGGCCTTTAAAAGCGGAAAAGAGGATCAGGCGGAGTTCTGGCTGGAGCTTGGCGATCAGTTTATATATATTGTCTTTGTGGCAGTACGGGATGAGAACAAAAAGTTCCGGGGCGTGCTGGAGATTATGCAGGATGTAACCAGAATCCGAAGCCTGGAAGGTTCCCAGCGTCTTCTGTCGTGGAATCAGAAAGAGGAAAAGGTGGAGAAGGTTGAAACACCGTCGGAAGATCCCGGAAAATCGGATTCCGACTCTGACTCAAAAGACATTACAAAAGATATGGTAGTCGGAGAACTGATCCGAAACTACCCTTATCTAAAAGAGGAGCTTTTGAGTCTCTCGCCGAAGTTTTCGAAACTGAAAAATCCGATCCTCTTTAAGACCATGGCCTCGGTGGCAACCATTGAGATGATCGCAAAGCGGAGAAACCTGGAAACGGATGCGTTAATCGCGAAGCTTAAAGCACGGGTTGAAAAAGAAAAGTAAGCAGGAGCTGGCAAGTCTGACAAGGGGACATCTGACAAGGGGACAGGGACCTGTCTGATATTTTTTTGTCAGACAGGTCCCTGTCCCCTTGTCAGACTTGTCAGATCATATATGATTCTTTTCGATTATACTGGGTAAAATGATAAATAGGACAATTGTAAAACAGATACAATACAAAAAACTAGGAGGTTTAAATAATGAAACTTGAAAAAATCGGTGAAAGAATGGTGTATTCAGAAGAAACCTTTACCAAGCGACTGCTATTCAGTGAGGAAAAGGTTCTGAACTTTGTACTGAACTTAATGCCGGGGCAGGAACTTCCGAAGCATCATCATGAGGATAGCGATTTAGTTCTGCATGTTCTAACCGGAGGAGGAACCCTGACCGTGGATGGAAGTGATCAGAAGCTTACAGCAGGGGATGTAATCCACTGCGTGGGTGAAGAGGAGTTCAGCCTAAAGAATGATACCAAAGAAAACCTGTCTTGCTTTGTGGTTCTAGCGCCAAGACCGGTACCGAAAATTTATGCTGACGAAATTAAGGCGGACAGTGAGACCAAGTAATTGTAGTCGTTGAAGATAAAGGCGAACAAGAATAGA
>JBEPWR010000248.1:0-2951 GCA_041642335.1 Eubacteriales bacterium | reverse complement strand
TTAATCCCTTCAATTTCCTTTGATAGTTCTTCGGTAATCTTATCGGCTACCGGTTTTCCTTTGATAATTTCTGCCATTATGCACCCTCCATTTTCTATTTCATTTCGTTCTTACTATTTATTCTTCTTCATTATATCGTACATCATTAAAATATTAAATATCAACCTTCTTACGTGCCACAATAGGTCACATAGGGTTCATCCGATGGATCCGGCGGGTTTTGATAGGATTTTTTCTCTTCACTATAAGTATAGGGAGTTTGTAGAATTTTAAGCAGAGATTCCAGTACACGGTAATCCCCTTCCTCCACGGCTGCTTGTAAAGCCTTTTCCACCTGATGATTACGGGGTATTACTACAGGATTCGACGCCTTCATCAACTTTTGAACCTCTTCTTCTGTAGCCTTTTGTTCTTTTAGCCTTTTTCTCCATTTATCCAACCATTCGGAGAATTCCCTGCCTTCTTCCTTCTTAACATCCTCTTTACCTCCGCCTTTCTCTGGATAGGTTAGTTCAAAAAAGGTGTTCGTAAAGTCTTTATCGTTCTTTTTCATGATTCGAAGCAAATCCTCTATCAGTTCTTCATCTTCTTTTGCTGGTTGAAATATCCCGATTTTTTCCGCCATTCCCTGTAACCAGTATTTTTGGTACTGGGTACTGTACTTCTGTAAGCGGTCTTCCATTAACGCAATCCCCCTTTTGGGTTCACGGTGAATCAATGGGAGCAAGCTCTCGGCAAAGCGGGCTAAATTCCACTGTCCTATCGGAGCTTGATTTTTATATGCATAACGCCCGTGTTGATCAATGGAACTGAAAACCGTGTCCGGATCATACGTATCCATAAAAGCACAAGGACCGTAATCAATGGTCTCTCCGCTTATGGACATATTGTCGGTATTCATCACTCCGTGTATAAAACCGATCAACTGCCATTTAGCAATAAGTGCGGCCTGTCGATCAGCCACCGCTTCAAAAAATCTCAAATAGATATTGCCCTCTTCCTTCATAATATATGGATAATGCCTCTGAATTGCATAGTCTGCTAATGCTTTTAAGTCCTCCTCGCTTCCGAACTGCTTCACATATTCAAAAGTGCCGACGCGCAAATGACTGGAGGCCACTCTTGTAAGGATCCCTCCGGGCTGACTGCTTTCCCGTTGAATCTCCTCCCCACTGATGACAACAGCCAAAGCTCTGGTACTCGGGACACCCAACGCAATCATGGCTTCACTGATAATATACTCCCGTAGCATCGGTCCCAATGCTGCCCTCCCATCCCCTCTACGGGAATAAGGTGTGGGACCGGAACCTTTCAGTTGAATATCGAACCGCTCTCCTGTCGGTGTGATCTGCTCCCCGAGCAGTACCGCCCGGCCGTCTCCCAGACTGGTAAAATAGCCGAATTGATGTCCGGCATAGGCCTGGGCGATGGGGAGCGCCCCCTTCGGTAATTGATTACCGGAAAAGATCTGTACACTTTCCTGTCCTTTCGGATTTTCGAACTTTAATCCCAGGCTTTTTCCTAAGGCTTCATTATAAAGCACCATTTTGGGATCTTTTACCGGAGTAGGTGGTACCTGGCTAAACAGCTTGGATGGCAATCCTCGATAACTGGCTTCTAAATTCCACCCTTCTTCACCCCTAGATGATTTTTGGGTACGATCTATCATACTATTACCTCCTAATCTTTATTTATAAGCAATTTTCAAACCTTTTCACAAATGGAAGCATACATAGTTTTTTTACCCGTTCCTTACCCATCGGAAACAGATACAGACGGTTTTATGCAAGCCGGAATGGGTATAGATAAAATAGCTCGTTATTGTTATTTTTTATATAAGAAAGGAGAGTTTCTATGGGTGATAAAAGAAGCACCAGATTGATGATTCCCGTTATCCTTCTTGCTATAATGCTGGCATTATGGGGTTGTGGAGATAATAACGGGGATGACGATCAAACCGATGCGGATGATCCGAATGGTCAGGAAGTTTCCGATGAAGATCCGGAGGACGAAGATAACGACACGGGCGAAGATGAAGAATCTGCCGATGATTCTGAGGATGAGCCTGAAGAAGACGATGATATGGAAGATGATCCCGAAGCTAGAGACGATTCCGAAACGGAAGAGGATTTGGAATCGATTTTTGCAAATTTCTCTATGCCGGAGAGCTTATCTTATGAAATCACAGTGACCTCGGAAGAAATTGATGAACATACTTCTCAATTTTGGATCAAAGGCGAAAAAATCCGAACAGAATCGGAGTTTGAGGGCCAGTCTTATATTACCATTCAGGACGGGGAAAATCTGTATAGTTTAGATCCTCAAACCATGACCGGTATGAAAATGCCAATGGATATGAATATTCCCGATCAGGAAAATCCGGATGAGGATTTTCGTGCGGACGATTTACTGGAAGATCCGAATTTTAGCGATTTAACACTTCTTCGTAGTGAAACCCTTGACGGGATGGACACCTATGTTATTTCCGATACTACAGAGGGTTATGATCAGACCCTATGGATTCATAAGGAGTACGGAATCCCTGTAAGGATTGAAGCCGAGGGCAATCAACCGGAAGACCGTTATGTTATGGTCGTTTCCAACATTGAAGTTGATAATGTTCCCGATGAACTCTTTGAACCTCCTGAGGACTATGAAATTACAGAAATGGGTCAATAAAAAGGAATATAGCCACTTTCCTCATGGGGGAAGTGGCTATATTTAAGGGCTTTTTAGCGGGAAATGGCCTCCACTCTTAGAATATGGCGAACGTTGATAAAAATATTTCGCTCTTTTTCGGTGGTTATTTCTACAAAGTCCCTTTTGATATTATTCTTTTCATCCAGAAAACTCTGTAAAAAATCTTTCGGTTCCTCATCAATTGTATAAACCAGGTCTTCGGTTACAATACGGGTTTTCATGACCTTCTCCTCCTTTAACTTCATGATTAA
>JBEPWR010000247.1:0-2955 GCA_041642335.1 Eubacteriales bacterium | reverse complement strand
CTGTATCTTTCAGCGGAAGCACTAAACCTTGGAACCTGCGCGATTGCTGCCTATGAACAGAAATTAATGGATGAAATTGTGGAGGTTGACGGAGAAGATGAATTTGTGGTTTACATGTCTCCTGTGGGAAAAGTATAGAATTTAGCTGAAGGTATTGACAAAATTCATAGATCTGATAAATTATAGTTAGCACTCTACATTGTAGAGTGCTAACTATTTGGAAAAATAAATATAAGTATGAAAGAAAGGGGACCAATTATGAGCAAACAGGAATTTAAAGCGGAATCCAAAAGATTATTGGACTTGATGATCAACTCCATTTACACCCACAAAGAAATTTTCTTAAGGGAACTTATTTCCAACGCCAGCGATGCCATGGATAAGCGGTATTACAAGGCCCTTACCCGGGAGGATCTGAAGTTTAATAAGGAGGATTTTTTCATTAAGGTGATCCCGGATAAGGAAAAGCGGATCCTGAGAGTGATCGATACCGGTATCGGAATGACCAGAGAAGAGCTGGAAGATAACTTGGGAACCATTGCAAAAAGCGGTTCCTTAGCCTTTAAAAACGAGAATGAAGTAAAAGAGGGAATTGACATCATCGGTCAGTTCGGTATCGGATTTTACTCTGCCTTTATGGTGGCGGATCATATTACCGTCAAAACCAAAGCCTTGGACAGCGAGGAAGCCTATCGCTGGGAGTCCGACGGAGCAGAGGGTTATACCATTGAACCTGCGGAAAAAGCGGATGTGGGTACGGAAGTTATTATCAAAATCCGGGAAAATACCGAGGATGAAAACTATGATGAGTATTTAGTGGATCATCGATTGCAGGAAATCATTAAAAGATATTCCGACTTTATCCGCTACCCGATTAAAATGGATTTGACCACCCGGGAAGCGGTGGAAGGGGAAGAGAGTGCAGAAAATGAAGATAAGGAACCGGAATATAAGGAAGTGGTAAAGGAAGAAACCGTAAACAGTATGATCCCAATGTGGCGAAAAAATAAAAATCAGCTGACTGAGGAGGATTATATCAATTTTTACCAGGAGAAACACTACGGCTTCGACAAGCCCCTGAAATATATTCATATGAAAGCCGACGGAACCCTGCGCTACAGCTCGATTCTCTATATTCCGGAACAGGCACCCTATGACTTTTATACAAAGGAATATGAAAAAGGTCTGGAGCTTTATTCCAGCGGCGTATTGATTATGGAAAAATGCTCGGATCTTCTGCCGGATTACTTTAGTTTTGTTAAGGGAATGGTGGATTCCGAGGATCTGTCCTTGAATATCTCACGAGAGATGCTTCAGCACGACCGACAGCTTCAAATCATCGGAAAGAAAATCAAAGAAAAGATTAAAACCGCCCTTAGGGCAATGCTGAAAAATGATCGGGAAAAATACGAGCGCTTCTTTAAGAATTTTGGAAAACAGATTAAATATGGAATCTATACGGATTTCGGTCAAAACAAAGAAACCCTGCAGGACCTTTTACTTTTTTATTCTTCTAAGCGAAAAAAAATGATTACGCTAAAGGAGTATATTGAAGAGATGAAGGAAGGCCAGGAGTATATTTATTATGCTTCGGGGGACTCCGTGGAGAAGATCGATAAGATGCCCCAGACGGAGATGTTAAAGGATCAGGAGTATGAAATTCTATACTTTACCGATGAAGTTGATGAATTTGCGATAAAAATGCTTATGAATTATGATCAGAAGACGTTCAAATCCGTATCCAGCGGAGACTTGGAAGTGGATTCCAAGGAAGAAAAGGACACAGAAGAAGAAAAGGAAGGATATCAGGAGATTTTCAATAAACTCAAGGAAATCCTCGGTGGTAAGGTAAAGGATGTACGACCTTCAAAGAGATTGAAGAATCATGCCGTATGCTTAGCCGCAGAAGGCGAGCTTTCCATCGAAATGGAAAAGATCCTGCAATCCATGCCCGATGCCGGTGGAATGAAATCCGAGAAGATCTTGGAAATCAATACGGATCATAAAATGTTTAAGTCCCTGCAAAAACATTTCGGATCTAATGAGGAAAAAGTTAAGGCCTATGCCAATGTATTCTACAATCAAGCCTTATTAATGGAAGGTATTACCCCGGAAGATCCGGTGGCTTACAGTAATGATGTGTTTAAATTAATTGAGGAGTAACAGGAAACAGGCCTGAATACGGTTTAATGAAGTTGCCCGCGGGTATAATACAGAGTATCTTTTCACGATCAGTAGACGATGAGAGGATACTCTGTTTTCTTAATAATCAAGGGAGGGAAGAATCATGAAAACCTTTAATGAAAAACGCTATAGGGAAAGAATGATTGAAGATATGATTCGCCTTGTGAAAATACCGAGCGTTATGGGTAAGGCAGAAAAGGGGGCACCCTTCGGCAAGGGAATACAAAAGGCCCTGGAGGAAGCTATAAAAATTTCCAAGGACCTGGGGTTTAAGACTTATATCGATCCGGAGGGATATTACGCTTATGCAGAAGTCGGCGAAGGACGTGAGCTCTTTGGTATCCTCGGACATTTGGATGTGGTTCCCGGCGGAGAGCCGGAGCAGTGGGAAAGCCCGGCCTTTTCGCCGGATTTACGGGAGGGAAAGCTATACGGCCGGGGGACTCAGGATGATAAAGGTCCGATGATCGCAGCGATGTATGGAGCAAAGCAGCTGTTGGATGAAGGCCATAGATTTTCCAAACGCCTCCGCTTTATTTTCGGTACCGACGAGGAGAACCTTTGGCGGGGGATTGAGAAGTATATGCAAAAGGAAGAGGTTCCGGATTTTGGATTCACTCCGGACTCCGTATTTCCGTTGATCCATGGAGAAAAGGGGCTGCTTCAGCTCTATCTTCGGGGGGAAGGTTCCTGGAATTTTGAACTTACGGGAGGAAACAGTTTTAACGCCCTGGCCGACCAGGCAACCGTTAAACTGAATAAGACCACCGG
>JBEPWR010000246.1:0-2969 GCA_041642335.1 Eubacteriales bacterium | reverse complement strand
ATGGAATGGATCTCGGAAAACCGCAGTATGGCACCCTATATTCATATCAACTATGTAACCGATACCATTGCCTTTGCGTCAAAGGAAGATGCCTTGGCAAACTTCTCGAAGTTCCATATGGCAGGAGCTGATTCTATTTTACCGATGGGAATCAACAACGAAACACTGGAGTTTGTGGCTAATAATCATATCATTGTCTATGGGCACGTCGGCGCTATTTCCGGTTGGCAGACCATGGGAACCCACGGCGGATACAAACGATTGGGAAAAACCGCAGAGGATGCCATGGAGATTTTCAAACAGGCTTATGAATATCAGGAGTCCGGTATGAAGGCCATGTCCATCGAGCTGACCCCCATTGAAGTCAGTAACGCCATCGCGAAAAAACTTCGTGTGCCGGTGATCAATATTGCAGCCGGAGGGGCTTGTGACGGAAGTGAAATGGTGGATGCGGATATCTTCGGACTTATGGCCAACCCCGCTTCCCACACTAAAACCTACGGAAAGTTTTTGAAATGGGCCTCCGAGCGCTACCGGGAATGGGGCGAGGATGTCCGTACCGGCGCCTATCCGGAAGATAAACATGGTTTTCACATGGAGGAAAAAGAGCTTGATAAATTCTTAAATAAACTGGAGCAAAAATATTAATAATAGTCGCACCAAATGAAATGCCCCTCCGAATACCGGCATACGGTGATATGCTCCCTTTAATCAAGTGAGCATTGGGATTCAGGCTCGCCCTTTGAAAAAATTCCTCAAAGGTGACTTCCTCATCAATAAGATCCTGTATATTCTTCTCATCTCTGACAAGGGGACAGGGACCTGTCTGATATTTTTTTATCAGACAGGTCCCTGTCCCCTTGTCGGATCTCCCTTGTCAGATCTTATTTTTCCAGATAAATGCAGTAATCCAGAATCACATTTCCCTTCTCATCGGGTCTTGCAAACCTTGAACTATGATACCGCTCGAAGCACCAGCCGTCCTTGGCCGGTGTCATTCCTTCCTCCTCTAAAAGCCTGACGCACTGGTTGTGCACTTTCGGGCCATAAAGCTCGCCGGTGCTTTCCTTTCCGTAAATCCAGCAGGTTCCCAGATCTCTTTTGGGAAGATCCACAAAATTCATCCCTTCAGGCACTTCGGTATCTTTCGGAAAAAACATCCCGATCCAGTACTCAAACTCCCCGTCACAACGCATGGCTCCGATCATGTCATTCGCGTAACCCGGTAAGGATTTCATACCGACAAAGACTTTCGCCGTATCGTTATCGAACCATTCTTTCCATTTGTGCCGGTAGCCTCCTTCATCCTTTCGGTCTGCATCGGTATAGCGTTTTCCGATTAATCGCAGCTCCGGCAGGTGTTCCCGGTATACCTTGATGATTTTCATCCGATCATCCCCTTTCGTCATAATGATTTGTCCGCTTGTCCTGCTACTTTATTTTTACCCACAGGTAAACGTACTAAGCCGAAACAGCTGCACAAGCTTGGATAAACGCTTCAAAAAGACGTAATTGTTCTTTATACGCTTTGGTCATGAGCTCAGGATGGTACTGCACCCCTAAAACCCACGGTTTTGATTCATGTTCCACGGCTTCAACAAGCTGGTCCTTCCCTCGGGCTGTGGCTATCAGCCCCTCTCCCAATTGCTTAATCCCCTGGTTGTGCAGGGAGTTGACATAGATTTTATCTTTTTGGTAAACATCATAAAGCTTTGATTTACCCTGTATATAAATCTCCTGACTGGGATATCCCGACGGGTAGTTGGAGAGCCAGTGAAGTTGCCCTTTCGGCTGTTCTTTTTCCAAATTCTGATAAAGAGTCCCTCCAAAATAGATATTGATCAATTGATGTCCCCGGCAGATTCCGAACACAGGGCTGTTTTTCTTCTCAATAAAGTATTTCAGCAATTTCAATTCCCATTCATCCCGCATGGGATTTACCTTCCCCAGTCCGAATTTCTGATTTTCTCCATACAAAAGGGGATTGATGTCCGTCCCTCCTGCAAGAAGCAATCCATCCAGCTGATCAAGCAGCCGGGTCATCGATTCCAATCGCTCCATAACCGGAATAAGTACCGGTATTCCTCCGGCTTTTTCAATGGAATAAATATAATTTTCCTGATTGCAGCAACCCATATCATAGCCGATTCCAATCATCGGTTTCATGGTTATTCCTCCTTTGATAAATGCTCCCCGGTTTCCACAAAAACCTAATAATTTCAGCCCGGGTTCTTAACGATCTCTGTATATATCATTATACTTTGTTTCCGTCATATGTCAATAACCCCATCCGGTTTAATAAGGGAGCTGTTTACTTTCACAAAGATGAAAATCACTCAAAAGAAAATAAGTCTTCTTCCGCTATTTTACTTGCATCGAATCGGAAGTGTCCGCTTATTTCCGGTCGGTATCGGCTTAAAACATCCTCTTCTCTCATGGGTTGACCACCGTTATGAATAAGATAGGGAGCCCCTTTTCGATTTCTGCGGTCGGAAATGATCCCGATATGCTTATTCCCGAAGGTTACAATATCCCCTGGCTGCCACTGTTCTATCTCCGAGGGATCCAGAGTAAGTGATACTCCGTATCGTTCAAAAAACACTTTCAAATTCGGAACCCGTCTAAAATCGATATTTGGATCCGGTGTCCCTCCGACCCGTGGATATAGCTCCGGATGTTTTCTTACATCTTCATCGACCATCTCTTTCAGATTATAACCGGCATTCTTAAACGCCCGCCAGACCACATCGGTACAAACCCCGATATCCTCGGGAGGATATCCCCCGGCGTGATAAGAGCCGTCATATCTCGGCTTGTTTTCTGCATCCTTTCGGGCGCCCAGCAGAATATCCGTATAATCATCGATTCCGTTGTCATTAAAATCCACGGCACTTTTTACGGTTTCTATTTCAAAATCCTCCGCACTGTAATAATTTTCAGGCAGCAGATTCCAATAATTTGCACCATAA
>JBEPWR010000245.1:0-2971 GCA_041642335.1 Eubacteriales bacterium | reverse complement strand
GCTCTTCCGATCTGTCTTTCCTTACAGGGTACTTCTCTACTTGGATTACTCTATATCCGATTTTCCGTCTTGAAAATCCGGTTTTTATCCCCGTATCTGTCCATCTCCCTGGGCAATGTACTTTGTGGTAACCAGTTCCCATAATCCCATGGGTCCCCGGGCATGGACTTTTTGTGTGCTGATGCCCATCTCTCCGCCAAATCCGAAGGCTCCGCCATCGGTAAACCGTGTGGAAGCATTCACATACACCGCCGCCGCATCCACTTTTCGCTGAAAGACTTGGGCATGATGGTAATTCTTCGTAACAATGGCCTCGGAATGACCGGTTCCATATTTCGCAATATGCTCTATCGCCTGATCCAGATCCTTTACCACTCGGATCGCTAAAATCAAATCAAGGTATTCTTCTTTCCAATCTTCTTCCGTCGCTTTTTCCACGGTAATATATTTTTCGGTTATCTCGCAGCCTCTTAAGGTAACTCCCTTTAAATATTCGGGAACCTTTTGTAAAAATTCCTCTGCTACGTCCTCGTGGATTAGCAGGGTTTCCAGTGCGTTACATACCCCCGGACGCTGCACTTTTCCGTTTTTCAGTATTTCAAGCGCCATCGGAAATTCTGCACTGTCATCCACAAAAAGGTGGCAGTTTCCAACTCCGGTTTCCACCGTGGGAACTTTGGCATTTTCCACAACAAAATCGATTAAGCCTTTTCCGCCCCGGGGAATGATTAAATCAATTTTCCCTTTCATATGGAGCATTTCCAGCACTAAGCCCCGATCTTCATCATCGATAAACCCTAATACCTTCGAAGAAATTTTCGCCTTCTCGAGTCCATGGTGAATGGCTTTTACCAGGGCACGATTTGAATTCAGCGCACTGGAGCTTCCCCGAAGCACTACTCCGTTTCCGCTTTTAAAGGCTAAGGAAAAGGCATCCACAGTGACATTGGGACGGGACTCATAAATAATCCCGATGACCCCTAAGGGTACGGTCATCTGTGAGAGGGTCAGTCCGTTTTCCAGTGTCCAGGTTTTGGAACTGCTCCATACCGGATCCTTCAGGGCAATCACTTCCCGAATAGCCGCTTTCATTCCCTGCATCCGCTTCGAATCCAAGGCCAAGCGGTCCAGAAGACTTTCTCTGACACCGGCCTCCCGGGCTTTTTTAAGATCCTTCTCATTCGCCTGAAGAATGGCCTTCTCTTCCTGTTCCAACGATTCAATTACCGCCTCTAGGGCACGGTTTTTTTCTTCTCCCGTTAAATTCGCCAATTCTTTCGCGCTTTCTCGTAATTCCTCCACCATGGTTAATAGGCTTTTTGCTTTCATTTCTTGCGGGTTTTGATCATTGTTCTTCATAGGGACCTCATCCTTTCCAATTGAAATTTTGTTCGGCTTCCGGATTATAATTATCAGTACTGATAAATAAATATAAAAAAACTCCCATCCCTGAAAGGGACGAGAGTATGCTCGCGGTACCACCCTAGTTGACCTTGTTCGGTCCACCTTGAAATGTTAACGGTTACTTACCGGTTTCTGCTCCGGAACGGGTTCGAAAAAAAGAGGTTCATAAGGCTCCCACTGCTTCCTTACTCGCTTTTCAACATTCTTTCCTACTATTTTCCTTCAACACAGCTAGGATATCGAGTTTTCAGAATAATTATTGATTGAAAACAGTATATAGAAAAGATTGCCAGGTGTCAATGCATATTTATTAATTTTTTCATAATATTTTTTCAATATCCATTAATGGATTTACTCATATTTATTTCACTCCAGAAATCGCAAATCATAATCTCCCGGACTGCCTGCAGGGAAGGTCCAGGTATAGAGCAGGATCCCCATCGACTCTTTTGGCGATTGAATCCAGTGGGGCAAACCGGATAATACATGAAAACTTTCCCCCGGAAAAATTCTCTGGTCATTAATCCAACAGGCGTCTCCGAGATTGACGTAGATTTCCTCGGCTCCTTTGTGAGCATGCTTGGGATAATAGGTATTTTGAGCCAGCAGGACAATGCCCAGCGAAATTTTTCCTGGTGCGATCGGTGCCTGAGAACCGAGAATTTCTCCAAAGGCAAAGCTTTGCTGCAGCCTCCGGGGAAGATCCCTGTAACCATACTGCCAGTTCAGTTTTTCATGGTGTTTTACTAGAAATTCAAGAATTTCCTGTTGGTTTTCTGGAAGCTTTGCTAGGTCGCTTTTCTGTACTTCCGCAAGTCCCTTGCATACCGGCTTCGAACCCGGTGTGTAAACATTGATGGTAAAATCCTTATTTTCCGCCCTTAATTCTTCAATGACCTCTTGGAGATGCCGGATTTTCTTTGGGTTTCGCACGTTTTCCTTTCGGGCCTTCGAAAGAAGATCTCCATACACCTGCAGGGGATTGTCCAGGAATTCTCGCAGATCCATTGTTGCCTTCTCATCCCACAGTTTCTTATCCACGGTTATCCAGCCTCGGATAGGCCCAGGGTGGATGGGGTGGTTTTTCCCTTTGTTTCCCTATGGCTTTTCCCGGAAATCCTTCAATGACGGAATGATCTTCAAATTCACTTCGCTGCTTTACCAGGGTTCCCGCCTTTACCAGGCAGTTTCTTCCGAGTACGCTGTAATCACAGACATTGCTGCCCGACTCCACAATGGTCCCTTCTTTAATGGTGGTTCCGTGAATGATGGAACCCGGGCCGATAATTACGTGGTCTTCTATAATCAGTTCATTATCGGGAAGTAAATGCAACACCGTGTTTTCCAGTATCTGCACATGATTTCCGATTCGAACCGGTCCGTGGGAGTTTCCAATAATCCGGACGCCGTCTCCAATAAGACTGTTTTCTCCCACAATTACATCCCCGTTCAGCTCCGCTTCCGGTGCAAGGTAACTGTTTTTTCCGATGATCGGTCGTTTCCCCAGCACTTCATAGGTCTTTCCCACGTTTTTCTCCTCCTTTAAAGGTTCTTTGAACAAGGTTCC
>JBEPWR010000244.1:0-2973 GCA_041642335.1 Eubacteriales bacterium | reverse complement strand
AAAGGTTGCAACCATAGAGTATGATCCGAACAGATCAGCAAACATTGCGCTGCTGCACTATGTTGATGGAGAAAAACGATATATTATCGCTCCGAAAAACTTATTTGTAGGAGATATGGTGGAGTCCGGTGTAGGATCCGATATCAAAGCCGGAAACGCTTTGAAATTGAAAGATATGCCTGCAGGTACGGTAATCCACAATATTGAAATGAAGCCGGGTAAAGGTGGACAGCTGGTTCGATCCGCTGGAAACTATGCACAGCTTATGGCGAAAGAAGGGAAATTTGCAACAATCAAATTACCTTCCGGAGAAATGAGACGAATCAGCCTGGAGTGTCGAGCAACCGTTGGACAGGTAGGAAATGTAGAACACGAGAACATTACTATTGGTAAAGCCGGTAGAAGCCGACATAAAGGAATTCGACCTACGGTTCGAGGATCCGTTATGAATCCGAACGATCATCCACACGGTGGTGGAGAAGGAAGAGCACCAATCGGTATGCCATCTCCTGTAACACCATGGGGTAAACCAACCCTTGGATACAAAACCCGTAAAAAGAACAAAGCATCCAATAAAATGATCATTTCCCGTAAGAAAAAGAAATAAGATCAATGAATAAGAATAGTGTTTCTGGAAGGAGGCAAAGTACATGAGTCGTTCTGTGAAAAAAGGACCTTTTATTCATAAGAGGTTATTAAAGAAAATCGAAGAAATGAATAAAACCGATGAAAAAAAGGTGATCAAAGTTTGGTCTCGGTCTTCTACGATCTTCCCACAAATGATCGGACATACGCTAGCCGTTCATGACGGTAGAAAGCATGTGCCGGTATACATTACTGAGGATATGGTAGGACATAAATTAGGGGAGTTTGCACCCACAAGAACTTACCGAGGTCACGCAGATTCGGAAAGAACAAGCAGAGTAAAATAATCGAATAGATAATTGAAAGGAGGTTGTCTACGTGGAAGCTAAGGCAATAGTAAAGTTTGTAAGAATATCTCCTAGAAAAGCTCAACAGGTAATCGATTTAATTAGAGGAAAGCAAGTAGACGAGGCACTGGCAATTCTAAAGCATGCCCCAAGGAAATCAGCACCGATTGTTGAAAAGTTAGTGAACTCTGCAATCGCAAATGCTGAGAATAACCATGAAATGTCTAGAGAAAATCTTGTGATCTCTGAAATATATGCAAATCAAGGACCAACGATTAAGAGGTTCAAGCCGCGAGCTATGGGACGTGCAACAATGATTAGAAAAAGAACCAGTCATATCGGAGTAACGTTAAAAGAAATTTAGTACTAAGGAGGGACAAGAATGGGTCAAAAAGTAAACCCCCATGGTTTAAGAGTGGGAATCATTAAAGATTGGGATACGAAATGGTATGCTAACAAGAAAAACTTTTCTGATTACCTAGTTGAAGACCATAAGATAAGAAAATTTGTTAAAAAAGAACTTTATACATCAGGAATTGCTAAGATCGGAATTGAACGAGCAGCAAACAATCGAGTAAAGGTGAATGTTCACACCTCAAAGCCCGGAATGGTTATTGGTAAAGGTGGAACAGGCGTTGAAAAACTTCGAAAGGATATTGAAAAACTTACGAAGAAAAGTGTTGCTGTGAATGTTGTAGAAGTAAAGCTTCCAGAGAAAAATGCACAGCTAATGGCAGAAAACATTGCTTTTTCCTTGGAAAGACGAGTTTCTTTCAGAAGAGCTATGAAGCAAGCAATGCAACGAGCGATGCGTTCAGGAGCGAAAGGTGTTCGAGTAGCTACCGCGGGTAGACTTGGTGGAGCAGACATGGCAAGAACTGAAGGTTACAGCGAAGGGAATGTACCTCTACACACGCTAAGAGCAGATATCGATTACGGATTTGCTGAAGCGGATACTACTTATGGAAAATTAGGAGTTAAGGTGTGGGTATATAATGGAGAAATTTTACCTGAGAAGAAACAACAACCTAAAAAAGAAGAAAAAGCGAACTAATATAGATAGATTCGGTTTAGTAGGAAGGAGGAAAAGCGCATGTTAATGCCAAAAAGAGTAAAACGTCGACGAGTATTCAGAGGAAGAATGAAAGGCGAGGCGAACCGTGGAAATAAAATTTCTTACGGAGAGTACGGAATCATGGCAACAGAACCAGGTTGGATTACATCAAATCAAATAGAGTCCGCCCGTATCGCAATGACGCGATCAATCAAAAGAGGTGGTAAAGTTTGGATTAAAGTATTCCCACACAAATCGGTTACGAAAAAACCTGCTGAAACACGGATGGGTGCCGGTAAAGGTGCTCCGGATCACTGGGTAGCAGTGGTTAAGCCGGGAAGAATTATGTTTGAAATTGCAGGAGTATCGGAAGAAAAAGCAAGAGAGGCAATGCGACTTGCTATGCATAAATTGCCAATAAAAACGAAGTTTGTTATGCGTGACGAACAAGAAGGTAGGGGTGGTGAAGCTAATGAAAGCTAAAGAGATTCGAGATATGAACCAAACAGAGCTCAACAAACAATTATCAGATCTTAAAAGCGAACTTTTCAATCTGCGTTTTCAATTAGCAACAGGCCAGCTTGAAAACCCTGTAAGAATTCGAGGAGTACGAAAAGATATTGCGAGAATTAAAACCGTTATGAGGGAACAAGAGTTAGGCATGAAAAGAGCGTAAACTAAGGTTTAAGTGGAAGGAGGCTAACACATGGAAAGAAATAATCGAAAGACCCGGGAAGGTCGAGTCGTTAGTGATAAAATGGATAAGACCGGTGTAATCGAAATAGAAAGTCGTGTAAGCGACAAGCTATACGGAAAAGCGGTTAAAAGAACGACGAAATTCAAGTTTCATGATGAGAACAACGAATGTGGTGTCGGAGACTTAGTACGGATCATGGAAACGCGACCATTATCAAAGGATAAGCGATGGAGACTTGAAACCATCATTGAAAAAGCGAAATAATCGAAAAATGCGAAGGGAGGTATTAA
>JBEPWR010000243.1:0-2974 GCA_041642335.1 Eubacteriales bacterium | reverse complement strand
CTCGGTGGGAGGAATGGAGCGGTCATACACATCTCCGGCGATAATCAGCACATCCACCTTTTCCGTCTCCAACAGTTCCATCAATTCCTTCAAAAGATACTCCTGATCCTCGGTCATATGCAGCCCGTGGACGAGTTTTCCGATGTGCCAGTCTCCTGTATGTAATATTCGCATAGGTCTTGTTCCTTTCTCTTTTGGATTTTGTCTTTCGGGTTTTATCTTTGGTTATATTTTACATGAGTCGATTGCGGCTGTCCAACAAAAAAGGGAAATGAAGGTTTCTTCAAATCCCTGCCTGCAATTTATTTACCGGTTTTCAATTTTTTTGATAAGCCCAGCTGGATAAATAGCCAGGGTCCGATGAAAAAGGCCCATAGACCAATCAGCAGATACTTTATAAATTCCAGACCTAAGGGGAGTCCGTTCCAAAATCCCTGTCCTGACAACAGGGCACCCCCGCCGAATTCCAGTATTCCGAGTCCCGAAATGCCGATAATATATTTTAGAATCTGCTTTCCTAAAGAAGCCTTTACACTAAACTGAAGATAGTGAATCTCCAGCTGATAACCCGCTACCATTCCCGCTGCAAACCCAAGTATCATTCCTTTGTCGTAACCCGGTAGCACCAACAGTATTAACGGTACGCCTATGGATAATAACATCTTTACGATAAACGGAAGCTTCTTTAGTCGCTTTACTACCGACTCATAAAGAAGATTATAAATGATTAACAGGACAATTCCTACCATGATCCCAACCAATACATCAATCGGGAAATGCACCCCTAAGTATATTCTTGAGAGTCCGATAAAAATGATGAATAACACCGCAGCTATGCGTACAATCTTATTGTTGAAATAATAAAAAATATAACCCCAAAAGGAAGCCGCTCCTTGGGCGTGACCACTGGGAAAGGAAGGCGTCCCTCCCGTAGACTCTTCATAAAGCACTCTGATGGTGTCTCCTGAAGGCCGCGCGACATTTGCTATCGTTTTTAATAAGACGTTTACATATGCACTGATCAGTAAAAAGAGACCGAACCGAAAAGTTTCTCTCTTATTGATACACCAATAAACAAGGGGTAGTGCAATAATATAAGTTTCCGGGTTTCCGATGGTTGTCATGAAAACAAAAAAAGCATCGAAAAAAGGATTGGAAAATTGTTGTACCCATACAATAAAATCCGTGTCCATGGCTCATTTCACCTTCTTTAGTTCTTATTAATCCCGCCTGAGATCTTGCTCAGGCGAAACTTTTGATATTTATACCCGATTTTATGCCAAGTTACACTTCTAAGTGGTATAGAATCCAAAAAAAGCACCCGAAGTACTCAGATGCCATCTTTGATTACCCACGATCTATATCCGTCCCATATCCTCAATCAGCCATGGGCTGTTCTTTTGTTCCCTTACTATATAATACACGCGGTTTTGCACTCCGTTTTGGTAGTACAGCGGAGCATATTTCGCATATTCAAATTTTGCCTCCACCTCGAGAACTATGATGTTTTCCGCTTCATACTGTTGTCCTTTTCCGGAATCTATGTATCGGTCTTTTTCCTCTTCGTTTTCTTTAATGCTCAGCAGCTCTACCCCATTCAAGCCGTCCAGCAGCTGCCCGTATACAAAACCTCTGCTTCGGTCGGTTTGCAGCCTTCTAAGGGCCCCTTCATCCTGATTCGCCAGTCCTTTGTAATAATCCTTAATCACCGCTTCCGCCTCCGGGCTTTTCCTTTCCGCTTCCCGTTCTTCACAGGCGGGCAGTGCAACTATCAGAAACACACAAAGAACCAATAAGCCAACCTTCACGATCCTGTTCATGGTCTAATCCCCCTTTACCCCTCTTTCCATTAACTAACTAATCCATGCATCGCCCTGTTTCTCAATCTCCCACCGGTCATCCTTATAGGTTACGACCATATCGTCATAACCGATCGCCCCTAGCCCGGATCGCCATTTGGAAATATCCATGGTTATGGAATTTCCCTTTATCGTTTCGTCTTCAATCTCAAAAAATATTCCTTCTTCAAAATATAAATCCTCTACGTATCCCTCTTCTTCAAGCTCGTCCATGGTCCTATCCAACACGGTCAAACCGTAGTCCTCCAAGGATTCCAGCAGCTGATCTTTTTCTTCATCGCTTAGATTTACGATTGTTGAAGTATCAATCGCAAGATACTGAATTTCATGATTCAGAGCACTGTCCTCTTCATACAGTTTCTCAATTGCGGTGGTATAGGCACCAACCTTATTGTCGACCTCTTCTTCTGTACAGGCTACAGTAAATACCATCAGAGCTGATATTGCCAGAATAAGCATTTTCCCAAGTATTGATTTTTTCTTCATCATTCTTCCTCCCCGGATCGTTTACTTATTAGACGGAGAGACACTGAATTTCGTTCCCGTAAATCGAAAATTTAACTGATTAATCCCTATCGGTCATTCTTCGATTTCTCATTTCTTTTTTTGATATACCACCTAATCAGGAAATATAATATTCCAACGAGCACTACCAGCGTAGCTACCATAATGAATATCCCAAATACGTTGAATTGATCCATCAGAGCCTCCCCCTTTATTTATCAATCTTATTTATCAGTACATGGGATTCGGATTCGCCGATGTTTTAGGAATCTGCTGAATCGAATCCCAATGTTCACAAATTTTACCGTTCTCATCAAATCGGAAAAAATCCATGGTGACGTATTCCTCATTTCCCGGCCAAACCTGATGGGTATGCAGGGCCACTAAGTCTTCTTCTGCAATACACCGTACGAACTCGATCTCTTTTTTGGGATATTGCTGCTGCATTTTCTCGAAATACGCAATAAAACCTTCCTTTCCATCGGCTACCTTGGGATTGTGCTGGATGTATCTTTTAGCTACGTACTTCTCCACTGCTTCCCTTGGATTTCCTTCAAAGGCAGTCCTGTAAAACGCAATGGCGTTTTCTTTATGATTTTCCAAAGCCTTAC